>JAQVPO010000106.1 GCA_028702015.1 Synergistaceae bacterium
GATCTGTACCAGTCTATGATATACCGTGCTCCCAGGCCAGGACCAATAAAAGATTCGAGCGGCAACATCCTGGGAGAGCACTTGGGAATAAACAGATACACATTGGGACAAAGAAAAGGATTGGGCATCGCTTCAAAACATCCACTCTTCGTAGTTTCTATAGATCCAAAGGCAAATACTGTGGAAGTTGCCTCGAAGGAAGAGGCCTTCCGTTCAGAGGTCACCGCAGGATCAGTTAATATACTGGCATCTGAATTTTTACATAAAGATCCTCTTTTACTGGGGAAAATACGCTCTCAGGGAGCCCCTGAGCCTTGTCGCCTGACTTCTGTCAGCAATGAAATTATTAAAGTCCAGTTTTTAGATCCGGTTTTTGCTCCGGCTCCGGGGCAAAGGCTTGTACTCTATAACACTGAAGGCTTTGTTGCGGCAGGAGGCACAATAATTTCCTCGCGCTGACAAGCAGAGGGGCAGGTATGTTTTATTTATCCAAGCACTGCCTTAATAGCTGAGATACAGGGCGGCAATAAATAATTTTCTTTTAATTGGCAAAACATTCCCATACCCGATGTATCTATGAATATTATCTATCTGTTTATTTAAAACCTGATTTATCATATGTACGGACATCTGCTACAATATCACCAGTTTAAGTCATCTATGGAGGGGTTGCTCATGACACTGCGCAGAAAGACTCAAATCGCATTAGGAATCACATTACTCCTCCTGCTCCTAATGCTCGACCTTACTTTTACCAGTTTTCTCCGACAATCTGCCGAGCAGACGGACAGGGAAAGGATCACCCTCAATTTATCAAGGGCTGTTGTATCAATCAACGCTGAGGCGAAAACACTTTCAGCCATTGCTGCAAACTGGGCCCATTCCAATGCAACATGGAATTACATGAACGGACGCAATCCCAACTATGCTTCTGATATCTTAAACAGAAACGCTTTGACTGAAGTAGGGATCTCTTCCATGATATTTATTGATAACGGAAATATGGTGCGGCTTTTCAAGGATTTTAGTTCCAACGACGAGCCATCCTCACCTGAAAGCGAATTTCTTGCAATATTTGAAAACCCTAAAAACCAGTCTCTCCTGGACTATACCGGACCTTCAGGAATCAGTGGAATAGTTTTAAAGGAGAATCAGCCGATACTTTTTACAGTAAAGCCTATCCTCAAATCTGACATCCAGGGACCGCCTGCAGGAAATCTTGTAGTAACACGAACCCTCAGCCCGAAACTTATAGAGAATATTTCTAGAAATCTGCGCTTTAATTTTGCTATAGAAACAACTACCGAAACTGAAAAACAGCACGCAGAAGAGCTCCCTCTCATCCTGATAGATGATACAGAAAGAAAGGACACAACAATATCCGGCAGAATGCTCGTTAAAGACCACAGCGGGACACCTTCCTTCTGGGTCAGAGGGATCAATAAGAAAGAAGACATAGCTGCTGCAGAAAAAAAGATACAGTATCTTTTCCTGATCTTCGCAGTAATAGCAGTTATTCTTTCCTTCCTTTACGACTTTTTCTTCAAGCATGTTTTTTCAAACAGGATGAAAAAACTTCAAAATGAGGTAGAAGCAATAAGAGACGAGAAGGGGCATAAAGGAGTCATAACTGTTGATTCCAAGAGAGACGAAATCAACAGTCTGCAGAGAACTCTCAGCGATGTAATGGCATATCACGATTTCAAGCAGGAACATAAAAACAAAATGGACAGCATAAGCCTTATGGTCTACGAGCGCTTTGCACAGGCAGGAAACCGGCTCTGCTATAAGACACTTGAGGATATCGCAACAGCCTTTTCTCCTGGTGACGAAAAATTCAGGAACTCCCTTCCGCGCGCAGCAAAAATGACCGTCAAGTTCTGTGACAGGCTTAAGGTAGCTGATGAAGAAAAATTCTATGCATACTTAGGCGCCCTTTTCAGCCGGATAGGACTTCTTGGGGTACCTTTTTCTATAAGGAACAAAACTGCCGGCCTTTCTCCTGTAGAACTAAGGGAATATCATAAATACCCAATGTTCTCCAGAGATTTTCTTGAATCAGTTGAGTTGCTGCGCCCGGCCACCCAGATACCTTACAGCTGGAACGAAAAGTGGGATGGCACCGGTTTCCCTAAAGGACTGAGCGGAAGCGCAATTCCCCTGCAGGCAAGAGTATTTGCCATAGTTAACGGATGGAATGAGATGACAAGGCCATGGCTTGGAAGAAAGCTTCCCTCTCAGGAAGAGGTGGAAATGAAACTCAGGGAGCTTGCGGGAACATGGTATGATCCGCAGCTTACAGAACAGTTTATACAAATACTACACGAGGAGAGAGATGCCTGATATGGAAATAGTCGATGCGCGGAGATTGGATTGTCCACAACCTGTAATACTAACAAAAGCTGCTGTCGAGAAGGGAGCCAGGACCTTCGCTGTTTGGGTCGACAATGAAGTCGCGGCTTCAAACGTTACAAGATTTCTCGAAAGCAAGGGTTTCACCGTCAATAAAGAATATGGAGAGACCTCAATAGTGCTGGAAGCAAAATCTGACTCCTCTAAAGAAGCAGGATCTCATTCTGAGAAAAAAAAGACGACCGGAATTATGTTTGTCTCTGATAAAATCGGGGCCGAATCAGGCGGACTTGGAGATGTACTGATGAAATCGTACCTTGGAACTCTTGCCCAGAGCGAAAAAACTCCGTCAGTGGTCGCTCTGATGAACAATGCCGTTAAAATGGCAGTAAGCGGATCTTCCTGTTACGACTATCTTTGCGAACTAAGCGCCAAGGGAGTACTCATTCTGGTCTGCGGCACCTGTACGAAACATTTTGGGATCACTGAAGATGTAAAAGTTGGTGTGATCTCAAACATGTTTGAGATCACTGAGGCGGTTTTTGGAACAGCAAAACCGATAGTGATCGGCTGATCATGTCTATATATCTTAATAATGCAGCCACGACATGGCCCAAACCAGAAACCGTCCCAAAATCAATCTATGATTTCATTGTAAACCGCGGAGCAAATGTTGCCAGAGGATCAGCTTCAGTAAGGGACATCCAAAGCCTCGACAATGTTTTCTCATGCAGACAGAAACTGGCTGAGTTTTTGGGCGGTTATGAGAAGTGCGATCCCAGATTCATAACCCTCACTTCCAATATCACAGAATCGATCAATATAGTGGTCAAGGGTTTTCTTAGACCAGGCATGAAGGCAGTAACTTCCTCCATGGAACACAATTCCGTTCTGAGGCCTCTTCGGAGGGCTGAGACGGAAGGTGTCGCATTGGAAATAATCCCTTGCAGCCTGAAGGGATATATGGATCCTGCACTGCTCAAAAAAGCCGTCTCCGATGGGGCTGATATCGCGATAATAAACCACTGCAGCAATGTAAGCGGATCTCTTCAGAACATCTGGGATATCGCAGAAGTATGCCGGGAATCAAATGTCCCTATTGTGGTCGACTGTGCCCAAACAGCGGGCATTGTTAAAATCAGCGCGAAGGATCTCGGAGCAGCAGCGCTCTGCTTTACAGGACACAAGGGGCTTTTCGGCCCTCAGGGCACCGGAGGCATCGTATGGGATCCGGATTTCGCAAAAAAATGTTCTCCTCTCATTGAGGGGGGCACGGGCAGCGTTTCGCACGAAGAATACCAGCCTGTCCAAATGCCGGACAAATTCGAGGCTGGGACCCCTAATCTGCCTGGCATAGCGGGACTCCTGGCATCTGTAGAATGGATAGAAAATGAGGGGATAGAGAAAATCAGGAAACATGAGGACAATTTGGGCAGAATGCTCGAAGAGGGACTCAGAAAGATAGATAATCTCAGAATAATCGGCCCGGGAGAAGGAGATCCCCGGCTTCCGGTCTATTCCTTCAACATAAAGGGAAAGGATAACGCGAGGCTTGCGCGCGATCTTTCGGATATTTACGGGATAGAGACAAGACCAGGTCTGCACTGTGCGCCTCTGGCACATAGGACATTGGGAACATTCCCGGAAGGTGCCTTAAGAATATCACCAGGCTATTTCAATACTGCTGACGATATAAGACATGCACTGAATGCCCTGACCGAACTTGCCAAAAATTAAAGAAAGCACTTAAACGATATCAGCCAGATATGAATCCTTTTTTGATAAGTATCTGGCGTGATTCTTCATCGGCGGGACGAAACCCTTTGCTCAGAAGATCTCTTATGTATGTTTTGTTGTATGTAAAGCAGAATATAACATTTGCCAGCCACAAAGTAAGAACTCCGGCAACAAACATTATCACGGTCCATTTTGCATCTCCCCTGAATATCGGGAAACAAAAGCCAAAAAAGAATACAGTCCAGCTAAATCCTACTTTAGCAGTACGAAGCTGGCCCAAGTGGTCTTCAAGCCTTACTATCATTCGACATCAGCCTCTCTTTCTTTTTCAAGCGCCATTACAGCTGATTTTGACGTAGCAAGCCATGTTATCCCTATGAAACAGGCCATAACAGGAAGTGAAACATATTTGAACTCTATGCCTCCCTTAAGGTACACAGCAAAAAAGAAGATAAGGCCGGTAACTGCTGCTGCAAGGAAAATTTTTGAAAACTTATTGATCATTTTCGCTGTACCAAGCGTCATACTAACCACCCTTTACAAATATACTTAATCCTAATAAATAATACCACAGAGCCGGTCTAAAAAAGGTATAATTTGCAGTGAGCAAACCAACAGGAGGAGGATTCATCATGATGATATTTTTGCTGGCAGCGGTAGCAGTTTTAGCAATATGGCTTATGACCACATATAACGGTCTTGTAAAGCTTCGTAATCTGATGCAGGAGGGATGGAGCGGTATCGACGTACAGCTTAAAAGACGTTCTGACCTGATACCCAATATTGTTGAGACTGTTAAGGGATATGCTTCTCATGAAAAAGAAACACTTCAAGGTGTAACAAATGCCCGTGCTGCGGTAATGAACGCGGGAAGCGATCCTGAAGCAAGACTGCAGGCTGAAAATACCCTGACCGGAACGCTGAGGACTCTCTTTGCTGTTGCAGAAAACTATCCGGACCTGAAGGCGAATACAAACTTCCTTGACCTCCAGCAGCAGCTTGGAACGATCGAAGACGAGATACAGATGTCAAGACGCTATTACAACGGTACTGTAAGAAATCTTAATACTGCCATCCAGCGTTTTCCAGCCGTGCTGATCGCAAGACAGTTCGGCTTCAATGAAGCGCCATTCTTCGAAGCGGAGGACTATGCAAAAGAAAATCCTAAAGTTTCATTCTAGAAACGATATTC
>JAQVPO010000107.1 GCA_028702015.1 Synergistaceae bacterium
TGCTCTCTTTCAGCAACAACAACTGTGACCTTGCTGGTTCCAAGGTCAAGTCCTGCAAGGAGTTCGGGCTCCAGATCCGGTGAATAACCTGAGGCTTTCTTAAACAATCAAATAGCCCCCTCTCTTCTAGATGATAAACATTTTCAACTCTTATTGTACCTTATTTTTCACAAGAATTTTACCTTTATATGTGGTATCTATGAAGACATTTGAAGAAATTCCAGAAATATCAGGATAAATTTTTTTGACTGCCAGCCCAGCAGCCTGCCACTCACTTGGATCGTCTAAAAGCAGTATATTTGCTCCGTTGCCCCCTTCCTTATCATAAAATATCAGCCTTACAACATTTTCTCCCTCTCTGAATCCAGCCTGAATAAATTTAACTTTTCCAGTCCACCCCAGTGCTTTGAGATTATCGTACCAAAGAAATATTTTCCCTATTGGCAGGATGGATGCAAAAACGTTCCCGTGGTCCCTGGAAAGATCCAGCGGTGTCGTTCTGTCTGTGCTCCATGAAAGCATGGGAAGAGCATCCGCCTTTTCAGAGTTTAAATACGTGCTTTCCTTCAAGGAACTCAGCCATGTCCTTCCGTCAGCTGCTACATACCAGAACTTGCCGCCCCAGTACATCCTGAATGCTGGTTCAAGAGGAAGCACTTCAAGTCTGAACCTTCCCCATCCTGAGAGTGACATCCTGAGATTAACAGGATAATAGGCTTTAATGTTTTCGCAGTATTCATCCTCAAACAGCCACAGCAGTACCCATATTTTTTCATGCTGCGGCTTTATGGTACCCCAGACTACCTGTTCCGACAGAATGCCCGATGGTTCGATATCGATCCCGTAAAGTCTGAAGAGAGCATACCTTGACTCTGCAGCTGCAAGTATCCCGCCAGCTAACGACAGGAACAGCAGAAGGGCTTTCAGCCTCTTTCTAGTCCTTCTTGAAATCGCCCAGAAATTTAATTTCATATTCCAGATGTACCCCACGAAGCTCCAGCACCTTTTCCCGGCAAAGCTCACAAAGCTTATATATGTCACGGGACAGCGCATCCCGCTCATTTTCAATGAAATTTGCATGAGAATCAGAAACTACAGCTCCTCCTATCCTCATGCCTTTACATCCGCATTCATCCAGAAGATATCCTGCGGACATACCGGGAGGGTTTTTGAAGACACATCCGGCTGTCTTTCTTCCGAGAGGCTGGCCCTTTTTCATGGCTGCAAAATTTTTGATGCTTTTAAAAATCGACTTCCTGGAGGCTTTTCTTAAAGAAATCACACAGGAAGTAACAAGGGCTGTCTTTCCTTCATCAAGAGGGCATGCGCGGTATTCCCAATTTAAAGTTTCTTCTCCAAACCGTACAGCCCGTGCATTCCAGTCGATTGCCGATATTTCTTTGACAAGACCTCCGAATCCGCATCCGTTAGCTCCGGCGTTACCCCACAGTGCTCCTCCAAGAGTGCCTGGGATCCCTGTCAGAAATTCAAGACCTGTCCACTCTTTATCTATGGCAAGTGCAAGAAGTTTTTTAACAGGGACTCCGGCACCGGCTTCAATTTCCACATGGCCTCCGTCAATTCCGCTGCTTATCAGCTTTATAAAATCAAGCTTTTGTGTATGGAGAACTGCTGATCTGATTGGATCGTCAGAAACAAGCACATTAGATCCGCCTCCAAGAATATAAATTCCAAGATCCTGTTTCAACGCAGCAGCGACAGAGATACAAGCCTCCTCCGATGTAACTGGTGAGTCATATATAGTACAGAGACCGCCTACGCCCCATGTATTTAAATTTCTTAGAGGATAATTCCTCTGCAAATCAGTCTTGCCCTTCTTCCCTGTTCATACGTTCCAGCGTCTCGCATATTTTCTTGCCAAGCGTTCCGACGCTTCCTGCCCCTATCGTAAGGATAATATCGCCGCTCCTTGCTGTGACACAGACAGAACGCACAAGGTCGTCAAAATTGCCCGAAAGCTCATAGTGTGCCCTGTTGTCCTCTGATGCTGCATCAAAGATCATTTTTGATGTCACGCCTTCAATGGGCATCTCGTCAGACCCGTATACAGGGAGTATGAACGCCCTGTCTGCCAGAGAAAGTGCCTCTGCAAATTCCTTATATAAAGCCGCTGTCCTGCTGAAACGGTGAGGCTGGAATATAGTAACCATCCTTCTTTTGGGGAATATTTTACGGACAGTGCTGAGTGTTGCGAATATCTCACTGGGATGGTGACCGTAATCATCATATACAAGGATATCATTGACTTCTCCCATTTTCTGCAGGCGGCGTTTTGCCCCCTTGAAACTTGCGAGGGCGTTTTTCACCTTTTCCATGGGTATGCCCATCTCATAAGATGCGGCACAGGCAGCAAGCGAGTTAAGTACATTGTGCTCGCCTGAAACAGCGAGTGTGATCCTTTCGATCTTCTCACCCTTCCTGTTCAGCGTATATGAGACTCCTCCGCCATCGTTGTGTTCTATCTCTGTAGCTCCCCAGTCCCAGCCCGTACCCCAGCCATATGTGACAACTCCGTCAGAAATGCCGTAGTCCGAACAAAGTGTGTTCACTCCGCTGTCTTCCATACAGATTATGCTTTTGCCTCCCTCTTTTCTGTGGGCTAAAAATTCAGCAAATGCATCCGTAACAGATTTAAATGTCATGTAGTGATCCCTGTGATCCCAGTCAATATTTGTTATCACTGCTATTTCAGGATGGAAATATACGAAAGAGCGGTCGCTTTCATCAAGCTCAGCTACCATATACTCACCCTGTCCAAGTTTGGCGTTTGTGCCGATGTCTGCAAGCTCTCCCCCGATCGCAACCGTGGGATCGGTATCTGCGAGCTCTGCAATAAGCGAAATCATCGAAGAAGTAGTAGTTTTGCCATGGGTGCCTGCAATACCTACGCCTCTCCTTGAGTTGAAAATAAGACTCAGTATCTCTGCCCTGCGTGAAACAGTTATGCCCTGCTGCCAAGCCTTCAGTATCTCTGCATGGTCCTGGGGTATAGCACTTGAATAAACCAGGATATTCGGCATAAAATCATCTATATGTTTGGCGTCGTGCCCCATCTCTATAGAGATATTCCTTTTTTTCAGACCCTTCATGTATGATGTCTGGATCATATCGCACCCCGATACTCTGGCACCGATCTGATCAAGCAGAATGGCAAGACCGCTCATTCCTGCCCCGCCTATCCCCATCAGATGGATATTCTTCGTCTTAAGGTCTTTGTCAGTCACAAGCACCAAAAAAAACTCTCCTTTCAAAAGTAGGAAGAAAGCGCAAGCCATAAGTCTTCGCACATGCGCCCTGTTTTATTATACTGTTTTCCTTTTTTCCTGTTTTTTTCATCCAATTGGATATCATACAGTCTGATGAGGCTTTTGGCAAAATCTTCCGCAGCAAGATTTCCCTCCCATAAGATTGACCTGTTTTCGGAAGCAAAAGAGACAGCATTGTGATACTGATGATTATCAGCTGCCCCTTCCCACGGTATCACCAGAGAAGGTATCCCAAGCACTGAAACTTCCGTAAGCGTAGATCCTCCGGCCCTGACAACAGCAATATCAGCCAGGCTGTAAAGCAGTTCCGTCTTCCAGACTTTAGGAAGGAGGAAAACATTATCATTTACTTTTTCTGTTTTTTCAGCAACGGCAGGTAATATGAATGTCCACTCCCGGAACTCCTTTCCACAGGAAATCTCCATAACAGCATCTTTTATATCCCTGCTGCCGAGAGATCCCGAAAAAACTAAAAGTTTAGGCCCCTCCCGAAACTCCCCTGGCAAACCAAGTCCATTCCACGCATCTGTTGGCGGCAGGAGCTCAAAATCCCTTACCGGAACTCCGATCCTTGTAAATTTTGAAGATGGCAGAGGAAGACATTCACGCCAGCCTGAAAAAATTTCTGCTCCCATCTTTGACGCTATTCTGGTAACCTTGCCGGCATATGCATTCTGTTCATGCACCGCAACAGGCATTCTCAGTATCTTGCATGCAAGAAGCACCGGAAATGATATATAACCGCCAAACAGCAGCACGCATTCAGGTTTCATCTCCCGGATGAAATCAACTGACTTTTTTACAGCGGTAACCTGGCCGCAGGTCCTTTTGAGCTTGTCAAGCCCATGCCCTGAAAAAGGGGAACCTTCGATCGGCAGCTGATGCGGCTCGATGCAGGCGGACCTGTATATCTCGAGCTCCAGGCTACGGCTTCCGCATATATACAATACAGATACGTCAGGTCTGTTCTTCTCTATCCACTGTCCGAAAGATACTGCAGGCAATATATGCCCGCCCGTGCCTCCGGCAACAAGAACCAATCTCCTCGTCATGATCTATCCCTCTCTCAGATAGCTCTCTTTTTCCAGGCGAAGCATTATTCCCACCCTGGACCACATCGTTAAAAGCGAAGTCCCGCCGTAGCTGATAAAAGGAAGCGGCATCCCGGTCAGGGGAATTAATTTAATTACGCCTGCAACGTTTATGACCAAAGGGAGAACTACCGTAAGGGTAACTCCCCACGTAAGCGATGTTCTGAATCCATCGGGGGTCCTGTAATAGATCTTTTTCGTCTGGCTGACCCAAAAAGCGAAAAGTAATATTACTCCCAATGTTCCCACAAAACCGAGCTCCTCGCCTATCGCGGCATAAATAAAATCTGTGTAAGCGGCCGGCAGATAGTTGAGCTTCTGGAACCCATGTCCCAGTCCGGCTCCCCAGAAACCGCCGTTTGAAAATGCTATCAGTCCCTGTATCGCCTGAAATCCTTTATCAAGAGGATCTCCCCACGGATCAATAAATGCAGATACTCTTCTCATTCTGTAAGGTTCAAAAAAAACCAGTGCAGGAAAAAAAGCCAAAGCAAGCAGCCCGCCGGCAATGACAGGCCACTTCCACCCGATTTTTTCCACATACATGCCCATTGAGACCATAAATATCAATATTATCGTTCCCAGGTCAGGCTGGAGCGAAAGCGGCAGAGAAGCAACGATAACGAGTATTATCGTAAATAAAAAAGCCGTTCTGGGGTCTTTGTTCCATCTGGAAAGGAGTTTTGCAAGATGAAGAGCTATTGCAAGACAAAGGAGTTCTCCAGGCTGGATGGACAAGGATGACCCTGGGACATGTATCCAGCGGCTGGCACCTCCTACGCTCATTCCTATACCCGGGATAAGGGGCAGCCAGCACATCACCCATGACAGTATCAGCAGAGGAGTACTCAATCTGTACCACAGGCGCAGCGGTACGG
>JAQVPO010000108.1 GCA_028702015.1 Synergistaceae bacterium
ATGGCGCCGGCGCACATTACGCATGGCTCCAGAGTCACATAGAGCGCGCAGCCGTCAAACCTCCAGTTCTTGAGCACTTTTGAAGCGTCACTCATCGCAGATATCTCCGCATGTGCCAGAGGTGAGCCTTCGATCCGCCTGCTGTTTGATCCGCGTCCAATGATTACGCCGTCTCTCACAATTACCGCGCCGACGGGGACCTCCCCATTTTTCAGGGCTTTTTCCGCCTCGTTTAAAGCTTCTCTCATGTAAAGAGTATCGTCCATCGGTGACAGCTCCATTCTTAATGTGCTATACTTCCTCTGTTCCGGGCATTGTGCCTGTAGCTCAGCTGGATAGAGTGTCAGCCTCCGGAGCTGAAGGTCTCGGGTTCGAATCCCGACAGGCACGCCATTTGAATGTTCTTATGCTATCATATATCAATGAAAAGCGAGTGTTTTTTGCAGGGTGTCCAGTCCTATGCGGCGAAAGCCCGTGAACCCCGTCAGGTCCGGAAGGAAGCAGCGGTAAGCGGAGTCTTTTGGGTGCCATGGGGTTGCTGGACCCCCTGCAGAAAGCACTCTTTTTGTAAATGCTGTCCTTAATTAAATAATAAGCCGGAGGTCAAACAATATGGATACCCAGCCTTCAGGATACCTGCCGATGAAAGAAAGACCGGAGCCGGAAGACAAGCTTATCTTTATACCTGTATATATTGCTCCTGTCGAGATATTGGAAAGAAGTCTGATGCGCGGTCCCAGATATGTCTATCAGGTAGTCATAGTCGACGGCTACAGCGGAAAGCCTACGCTTGTTGATAAGAAGACTGTAGCTCCGGATATGGATTTTATGCCTGAAAATGAGGAAAAAGAATTCCTGGAGCTTAAGATATCCCCGGTGCTTGCAAAGGAGATCGCCGAGTACGGCGCAGTGCCGGCAGATTTTCAGAGCTGGAAGAAAATTATCAGAAACAGAAACGTATCTGTGTCGGAAGGATATATGAAGGTTGCGTGGAGGGTCTACGCGGTCAGGGGAAAGGAGATACTTGATACCTTCTCAGGCGAGAGGATAGAGTCCGCGGGGCTTGCCGGTATGCTTTTCAGCTGAGACAGATTTTCTTATAAGATGTGTCCTGAGTTGTCAAAGGAGTGTTCATGCGTGAATGATAACATCAAAGCGATGAGCGAAGAGCTGAAAGAATTTGTTCTGTCCACAGGTGCAGGCAAGGTTGGCTTTGCTGATCTTCGCCCTTACTCTGAAAATATAAGGAAAACTTACGGAAGTGTATGGGATAATTATCCATTCGCAGTATCGGTGGCATTCAACATGCCTTCCGCCATTATCAGGGAACTGGCTCTCAAGGGTCCTACGGACAGCTATGCCAGGTTTTATGATGCAGCAAATATTGCCCTGGACATCATCGCCATGCGAACAACGGACTGGCTTGAGGAGAGAGGGTTCAGTGCTTTTCCGATTCCTGCAAGCAAAGTTTCAAAAGATGGACTGTATGGCATCTTCAGCCATCGTGCAGCTGCGCATCTGGCTGGCCTTGGCTGGATAGGCAAAAGCTGCAGCCTGATAACTCCTGACAGAGGGCCGATGCAGCGCCTTGTGACAGTTCTTAGTGATGCTCCTCTCCAATGCGGTGTGCCGATGGAATCGAAATGCGGCGACTGTACGTGCTGTTTTAAAGCATGCCCTGCTCATGCTATCAAAGGTCAGAAATGGCAGATGGACCAGAATGTGAATGAAAGAGTTGACAGGGAAGCGTGCAGGATGTTTATCAAGAATAATGCTGAAACTTACGGAGTTAATGTCTGCGGCCTTTGCCTGAGCGCCTGTCCCTGGGGCAAGTGCTGACACTGTAATAATGCTTTTGCTCTGGCGCATTATGAGCCTGCGCTGAAAGCCTTTAAAAACGATGCTGGTAAGCTTGCAAAAATAGATATCTCCATGTTATACTTGGGAGCGGTGCAAAACACACAGACGCGGATCGTAGAAATGTTGCCCAAAGGGTTTTTTTACGGGATGATGCGTCTGGAGGAAAAAAACAGGAGGGATTCACATGGGAGGAGTAAGTATGAAACAGCTGCTTGAATGCGGTGTCCATTTCGGACATCAGACAAGACGCTGGAACCCGAAGATGAGACCTTACATCTTCACAGAACGCAACGGTATCTACATCATCGACCTGCAGAAGACGGTCAAGGGACTTGAGAAAGCCTATGACTTCGTTCGCGAAGTTTCAAAGTCAGGCGGCTCGATTCTTTTTGTCGGTACAAAGCGTCAGGCGCAGGACCCGATCAGAGAAGAAGCACTTAAAGCAGGACAGTATTACATCAATCAGCGCTGGCTGGGCGGTCTTCTCACAAACTTTGCGACGATCCGCCGCAGGGTGACGCGTATGGTTGAACTCCAGGAAATGGAAAACAACGGTACGATCAATAAGTATCCTAAAAAAGAGATCATCCAGCTCCGCAAGGAAAGAGATAAGCTGGAAAAGTACCTTTCCGGCATCAAAGACATGAAGGACATCCCCGATGCACTCTTCATCATCGACCCGCGCCGTGAAACGATTGCTGTCCTTGAGGCACGCAAGCTCGGTATCCCTGTTATCTCCATCGTTGATACCAACTGTGACCCGGATGTGATCGATTACCCAATCCCCGGAAATGACGATGCTATCCGTGCAATAGAACTGGTTGTCGGACTTATGTCAAACGCCTTTATTGAAGGACGCCAGGGTCAGGATTCAAGAGGCGAAAGTACAGTTGAAGAAGAGGTCGAAGAATCAAAGGAAGCCCCCGTTATGCCCGAAGAGCTTGATTCAGTAGTCGAAGAGATCGACAAGGTTGCAGTCAAGGCTATAGAGGAGCAGAAAGGCTGGAAGGAGACTAACTAACAATGGCAGATATCACAGCGGGACTTGTATCCGAACTTCGCGCACGTACATCAGTAGGTATGATGGACTGCAAAAAAGCGCTTGTAGAGTGCTGCGGCGACATAGAGAAGGCAGTGGACTTCCTTCGTGAGAAGGGCCTTGCCAAGGCTGCAAAGAAGGCTGAGCGCAACGCAGCTCAGGGGATGATATTCAGCTACATCCACAGCAATGCTAAGCTTGGCGTCCTTGTCGAGCTTAACTGCGAGACCGACTTTGTTGCACGTACAGAAGAATTCCAGGGGCTTGGTCATGAAATAGCGATGCAGATCGCAGCTGCAAACCCTGCATACATCGTACCTGAAGATGTTCCGGAGTGTGTTGTTAACCACGAGATCGAAGTCATTAAGGCACAGGCCCTTGAAGAGGGCAAGCCTGAAAAGATGCTTGAAAGGATCGCCGAGGGCCGCATCAATAAGTTCTATGAAGAGAACTGCCTGATGGAGCAGAAATATATACGTGATCCCGATAAAAAGATCAAGGATCTCGTTATCGAGAACATAGCTAAAATCGGAGAGAATATTAAAATAGGCCGATTCTCCCGTTTTATTATCGAAGGATAAATTAATTATAAAAAGAGCGAGGGATTGTCCCTCGCTCTTTTTATAACCTTTTGCAGAAAGAAATATTTAAAATTGCCGTACAATGGCTGCGGCAAGGGAAAGTTAATCCTGAGCAAGGTTTTTTATTCGGCTTTATTGCATTGCTTAATTATAAAAATTGGATAAGGAGTGTGCCCTGATGGATCGGAAATATAATCGTGTTTTGCTTAAGCTCTCCGGAGAGATACTTGCAGGTGATACCCGTTTTGGACTGGATTACGAGGCTATCAGGGGAATATGCGAAGAGATAGTGGAGGTTGCAAAGGAAGGTGTTGCTATCTCCATGGTAGTCGGAGGCGGCAACATCATCCGCGGTGCACAGACTGTGAGCGTTGAGAGAGCGCAGGCTGATTATATGGGGATGCTTGGTACGGTCATAAACGCACTTGCCTTGCAGGATGCTCTTGAGCGTCTTGGTCAGCCGACAAGGGTCCAGTCTGCAATTGAAATGAAACAGGTCGCCGAAACAGTCATTCGCAGAAGGGCTATTCGCCATCTGGAAAAGGGAAGGATCGTTATCTTTGCAGGGGGCACTGGTTCTCCATATTTTTCGACAGACACGACAGCGGCTCTAAGGGCTTCGGAAATAGGTGCTGAATGTCTGATAAAGGCAACCAAGGTGGACGGTATATATGACAAAGACCCCGAAAAGTACCCGGATGCAAAGCGTCTTGAGAGACTAAACTACATGGATGCTCTGAGGATGCAGCTTAAGGTAATGGATGCCGCCGCTTTTTCACTTTGTCAGGAAAACAAGATACCGATAATCGTCTTCGATGTTCACAAAAAAGGAAATCTCAGAAAGCTTCTCATAGAAGGACAGGACATAGGGTCTACAGTAAGCGATTAGTTTCGGGCGGTATATAAGATAAGCTCCGATAGTTTGTGCAGAATCCTAAAAACAGCGGCAGCGGCCAATAAAACCGTCCATTTTGGGCGTATTTTGGTATATACTATTCTGCAGGCTGGATGATTCTGCTGGGCTTATTATCTGCTTATGTTTTGAAAATTGATCCAATGCCCTTGTAAAAGCCATATTAATCTTAGAAGGAGTGATCTGCGTGCCTCAAAATTTAATGAAAGACTTAATGACCCGCAGTGAAAAGACGCTGGAGTTTCTAAAAGGGACGCTTCAGGGAATACGGACAGGCCGGGCTCATCCTGCCCTTGTAGAAGACATAAGGGTCGACTACTTCGGGACAGCCACACCCATTAAAAATATGGGAACCGTCACTGTTCCGGAAGCGCGTCAGATAATGATCAACCCGTGGGACAAGACTGCTATGAAGGCGATTGAAAAGGCCATCCAGGCTTCGCCCCTGGGCATAAATCCTCAGAATGACGGAGAAACGATCCGTCTTAACCTGCCGGAACTTACGCAGGCCCGCCGTGTTGAGCTCTCCAAAATAGTCAACAAGTCGGCAGAAGATGCAAGGATAGCTATTCGTAATGTCCGCAGGGATGTTATCGACTCTCTGAAAAAGATGGAAAAAGAGAGTGCTATTACCGAGGATGATCTGAAGAAATACCAGAAAGAAGCACAGGATCATACGGATGCCTTTATCAAGAAAGTAGACACGATGCTTAGTGATAAAGAAAAGGAAATAATGGAAAAATAGCTTTCCGCAAATTGTAAATATTAAGGGAGGCATCGCTTAGGCGATGCCTCCCTGTGTTATATTATTCAAATGATGACAGAGAGAGATTTGGTC
>JAQVPO010000109.1 GCA_028702015.1 Synergistaceae bacterium
CGAGCCCCTCATAACCTCTCCATACGTGGTAAAGATCATGGACAGTGGTTGACCCTTCCGCCGCCAGGCCCATGAGTATAAGAGCGGCTCCCGCTCTCAGGTTTGATGCATAAACGTCAGCTCCGGTTAGTTTGCTTACTCCCGTAACTATTGCAGTGGAATCCTGCAGTTCGATCTTAGCACCCATTTTTTTAAATTCGTTTATGTGAAGCAGCCTTGAATCAAAAACACTCTCATGTATTACGCTTGTTCCTGAAGCAAGTGCCAAAGCCGCCATCAGCTGCGGCTGTGTGTCAGTGGGGAATCCTGGGTAGGGCATAGTTTTTACCGGTATGCCGGTCAGAGTACCTGGACATCTGGCTGTTACCTCATCCAGCATAATATCGATAGTTGCGCCTGCTTCTTCAAGTTTCAGCAGGATAGCGTCAATAAGTCCGGAATCTATTCCTCTGACAGTAACTGCTCCTTTTGTTATTATCCCGGCGATGAGGTAAGTTGCGGCCTCTATCCTGTCCGGTATGATCTCAGCCTCCGCTGAATCCGCTTCCGGCTTTCCAGTGATCCTGATCGTCGAGGTGCCGTCCCCTTTGATAGGTATCCCCATGAGTCTCAGCACATCTGCCAGGTTTATTATCTCAGGCTCCTGAGCCGCATTTTCAATATATGTGACTCCGTGAGCAAGAGCAGCTGCCATCATAAGGTTCTCCGTTGCTCCCACTGAAGGATAATCCAGAGCGATCCTCTCTCCCTTAAGCCTTCCGGCGCTTGCGTATACAGATCCCCGGTTAAGATCGATCTCAGCCCCCATTTTTGTAAGTCCTTTGAGGTGGAAATCTATCGGTCTGCTGCCTAGTACACACCCGCCAGGCAGCGGCAGCACAGCTTTGCCGCATCTAGCAATAAGCGGGCCCAGAACAAGCGAAGAGGCTCTCATTTTTCGCACCAGCTCTGCAGGGGCATCCCAGTTAAGTTCTTCCGGCACATCTATGGTCATAAAATTATTATTAAATTCTACTTTGATACCTATATGTCTGAGCAGGTCAGACATTGTATGTATATCATAGAGGTCAGGGACCTTTTTGAGGGTGAGCCTTTTGCCCTTAAGAAGTATAGATGCGGCCATGACCGGCAGTGCCGCATTTTTGGCACCTTGGACATCGACCATACCGTAAAGAGGTATGCCTCCCCTGATGATCATTTTATCCTCCAACAAGAGTCACTCCAGTCCAAACTGATAGAAAGTTACTAATGGTCATTCTCAAAATAGTCCTTTAATAATTCAGCTATTTTTATTGCAGCTGTTCCGTCTCCGAAGGGCTGAAGCTTGCATTTGTTTTCTATCTCCATAAAACGGTCTTTGCTTTCAAGAAGTTCAATCGCATTTGAAAAAATTTTCTCCCCGTCAACTCCTACGAGGACTCCGCTTCCCTTTTCGACCGCTTCCGGGCGTTCAGTGACGTCCCTCAGTATGAGGACCGGTTTTTTTATAGCAGAAGCTTCTTCCTGAACTCCCCCGCTGTCGCTGAGTATAAATTTTGACGCATTCATCGCCCAGACGAAGTCCGGGTAATCAAGGGGGTCGCAGAGTATTGCCTTCTCCTTATTTTCAAGATATTTTTTTATAGTCTCTCTTACAGATGGGTTCCTGTGCATAGGTATCACCATCCAAAGCTCTGGATGTGCATCCAGAAGCATAGTAAGCGCATGGCAGATATCCTCGAGAGGTTTTCCCCACGATTCCCTCCTGTGTGCAGTAACGAGGAGAAAGGGGACGTTCTCAGGCAGCTTAGCCAACTCGCTGCACGAAGGCCTTGATGTGCTTTTTACAGTATAAAGAAGAGCGTCTATTACTGTATTGCCTGTAACATGGATCATATCCTCAGGAGTTCCTTCTTTAAGAAGGTTCTCTTTTGCAAGTTCTGTAGGAGCAAAAGCCCAGGAAGTTATCCTGTCAGTAAGGACCCGGTTCATTTCTTCAGGGAAAGGGAGATGCATATTTCCGCTCCTGAGCCCTGCTTCAACGTGTCCGACTGGAATATTCCTGTAAAATCCTGCAAGTGCTGAGGCAAATGTCGTTGTAGTGTCGCCGTGCACTAGAATTGCAGATGGATCAGTCTCATCAAAATATTTCCCTGCGCCTGTCATTACAGATGCAGTAATGTGGTCGAGACTCTGTCTTTCTTTCATGATATGCAGATTCATATCAGCAGAAAGCCTGAAATGTTCAAGAGCCTGGTCAAGCATAGTAGAATGCTGTCCGGTAGCCAGTATCTTCACATCAAAATAACTCTGGCTTCGCAGTGCAAGCACAACTGGCGCCATCTTTATAGCCTCGGGTCGGGTTCCAACAACACAGACCACAGTTTTACGGCTCATGGAAATATCCTCCTAAAATCAGTTCTTTGTCTTTGCTATGTTAAGTATATAATTTTAACAGATAAGCGCTGATATTATAAAAATTTAGTTCCAAGTAAATGCAGTCCTATAATGACAAGTGCCAGATGTGCGATTCCAAGAACAGCAAGTGTCTGCAGCTTTGAAAAACCACGGTCAAGAAGGCGATGGTGGGAATGTCCCCTGTCAGGTGAAAAAGGCGATTTTTTAGTCAGAATACGCCTTGTCATGGCAGCAAGAGTATCAATTACAGGAACTCCTCCTATAAAGAAAAGTACCGCAGCAATGCTGAAAAAACCTTTTCCGAAAAGATCGGGAAAGATGCTCCATGCCAGGTGTGAGGCACAAATATACCCCAGCAGCGTACTCCCGCCGTCTCCAAGAAATGTACGCGGCTGGGGGAAATTCCACAGCAGAACACCAAAGACAAGCCCTGCCACCGGCATCCATACTGCTGGATTGCCGGCAAAAATCGCTATAAGGGAAGTTATAAGCGTCATAGTAAGACAGAGTCCGTCCATACCGTCAATAAGGTTGTAGGCGTTTGTGGTGCCTGTGATCCAGAAGATTGTCAACATCCTCTGCCATAGCGGAATAGGCAGTGTAAAGGAAACCCATGCAGCAGCAGCCAGGTGAAAGAGGAGTCTCATTACAGGCGGAAGCGGATGCATGTCATCCATATACCCAACTATAAAAACAATAGTTGCTCCTGTGGCAATGTAAGGCACCTCTACTCCGGGATTACCTACAAAAAGCGCCCAGAGCAGATATCCGCTCCATAAAACAATACCCGCACCGCGCGGCATGATACTATGGTGTTTTTTTCTGCCGCCTGGTATGTCCAGAAGCCGGAATTTTTGCGCAAGGCCAATTGAAACCGGCGTGGCAATGAGACCCCACAAAAAAGTTACCAGAGTAAATAGGTATATTGAAAACACTGGATCTGCCCTAATTTCCAATCATCTATTTTGTGCCGAAAAGCCTGTCTCCTGCATCTCCAAGTCCTGGGACGATATAACCGTGATCGTTCAGATGACTGTCAACTGCAGCTGTATATATATCGACATCAGGATGTTCTTCATGGAATTTTGCAATCCCCTCCGGGGCAGAGAGCAGAGAAACCAGCGAGATCCTTTTGCCGCCGTATCCCTTAATGTGTGCTACTGCAGCAGATGCGGATCCCCCCGTTGCAAGCATCGGGTCTACAACAAAGATGTCTCTCTCAGAAATATCTTTGGGCAGTTTGCAGTAGTAGTCAACAGGCAAAAGGGTCTCAGGGTCTCTGTAAAGTCCGATATGGCCAACCTTTGCGTTCGGTACAAGCTTGAGGATGCCTTCTACCATGCCGAGGCCTGCTCTCAATACTGGCACGATCGCCAGTTTTTTTCCTGAAAGTGTGAAGACTCTTGTCTTAGCGACAGGAGTTTCAATTTCGATCTCTTCAAGTGATAGATGTCTGGTTATCTCATATACCATCAGTCCTGCCACTTCCTGTACAAGGTCCCTGAAATCCTTTGAGGAGGTGTTCTTGTCCCTCATAAGCCCCAGCTTGTGTCTCACGAGAGGATGTTCTATGACAACAGTTCTTCCCGGATTTGATGAACATGCTCCTGAAGCTGTGTCAGACGAATGATCTCTTTCAAATGCGGAGATCTTATCCAGACGGAATGCGTGCCTTCCTCCTTCAAATTCTTCGCTGAGCCACGTATCTACTATCTCTTTTGCCAGCCCTGAGCCCGTAACTCTGCTGCCGATCACCAGCACGTTTGCGTTGTTGTGTCTGCGGCTCATTGCTGCAGTAAAATGGTCGTGGCAGAGTGCTGCCCTTATCCCTGCAACCTTGTTTGCTGTGATGCTCATTCCTATTCCGGTGCCGCAGAAAAGGATACCAAGTTCAGCTTTGTGACTGGCTACTGTCTCAGCAGCCCTGAATCCGCAGTCAGGATAATCAACGCTGAGATCTCCAGAAGAGGTTCCGCAGTCTATTATTTCGTGTCCGATCAATTTAAGGTGATTCTTTATCTCTTCTTTAAGTCCGTATCCCGCATGGTCAGCTCCAAGTGCAATTTTCATATATTTTCCTCCTGAGAGTAAGGTTTGATTGATTTAAATATTGTTTTGATGAAAGAACTATTTGACTATCTCTGAAATCAGCTCTCCTGCAAGAGTATACGGATCCGTCCTTCTGGAAGCGAGGTCCTCCAGCAGACCTGTGTCTTTGCGTTTTTTCCATACTTTTTCTGTAAGAAGAGATATCTCTCCCCTAAGTATGGCCTCGACCTCCATCTCAAGCTGTAAAAATCGTCTTCTTTTTCCTTCATCTGAAGTGCTCAGGTAATTCCAATGGTCATTCAGGATGTTTTTTACCTTTTCAACCCCTGTATTGTTTTGCGAAGACACGAGCGTTACAGGAGGTACCCATTCCTTTTCCTTAAGCATTTTGAGCATTACCTGAACGTCTGCTGCAACTTTATCGGCACCTTCCTTGTCTGCCTTGTTCACAACGAAGGTATCTGCGATTTCCATTATGCCCGCCTTCATTATCTGAACATCGTCACCCATTCCGGGAACAAGGACAAGAACTACTGTGTCAGCAATTTTGATTATATCTACTTCTGACTGTCCGACTCCAACTGTTTCGATCAGAACGATGTCAAAACCGCAGGCATCAAGTATAAGAGCAGCTTCATGCGTTGATCTGCTGACTCCGCCCAGGTGTCCTCTGGAGCCCATGCTTCTGATAAATACATCTTCATCAAGCGCGTTGCTCTGCATGCGCAGCCTGTCTCCCAGGATAGCTCCTCCCGTAAAGGGACTTGAGGGCGCT
>JAQVPO010000110.1 GCA_028702015.1 Synergistaceae bacterium
CAGATGTCGTCGGTCCTGTAGGCATTGCTGTAATGGCAGGAGACGCACTCAGACAGGGAATATGGTCATTTATAGCATTTCTTGGCGTAATAAATCTGCATCTTGGGCTCCTCAACCTTCTGCCCTTTCCTGCACTTGACGGAGGAAGAATAATATTCATCATCACAGAAATGATAACTGGCAGAAAATTCCCTGAAAAATGGGAGTCTCTGATCCATTACAGCGGATTTATAATACTTATCTCGCTTATAATCCTTGTAACAGGAAAAGATATCATCAGACTGCTTATCAGATAATAGGGCTGGTGTTAATAATGGGCAGCAGAAAAACTGTTGATATAAAAGGTCTGACTATAGGCGGCAGCTCGCCGGTCCGCGTTGAAAGCATGATAAAAACTCCGCTTTCTGACATTGAGTCATGTGCCTCTGAATGCTCCGCTCTGGCAAAAGAGGGATGTGAGCTGATAAGAGTCTCGTTTCCAGATCTTGCTCTCTCAGAAAATATGAAGCTTCTCAATGAGAGGTCTCCGGTACCGCTGATGGCAGATATCCATTTCAGCCACAGCCTTGCGATAGCGGCCTTGGAATCAGGCTGTTCATCTATCCGAATTAACCCTGGCAATATGAGCGACAGAAAAGGAACAGAAGATGTTATAAGACTTGCCAAAACTCTTGGTGCTGTAATACGTATAGGGGCAAACGGAGGTTCAATAAGCAAAGCACAGATGGAACATGCAAAGGGCGACAGGGCTGCAGCGCTTGCATACGCAGTCGAAGAACAGGTCAGCATCCTCGACCGCTGTTCCTTTGAAGATATTATAATTTCTGCTAAATCAAGCTCCGTAATGGAAACAGTCAGAGCAAACTATATCCTTTCGCAGCGTTATCCGTTCCCTGTACATATAGGGATTACAGAAGCCGGTATTGGGACAGCCGGCATCATAAAAGGCGCTGCAGGTATTTCTCTGATGCTCGCTCAGGGGATAGGGGATACCATCAGGGTAAGTCTGACAGGGCCGCCTGCAGAGGAAGTCAGAGCAGGCTACGACATCCTGCGCGCTCTGGAAATAAGGGAGCGTGGATACAATCTGATTAGCTGTCCAACATGCGGACGCAAAAGGATCGATGTCGCAAGCCTTGTTAAAGAGGTGACCTCCCTTTTGCCTGAGAACATAAAGGACGGAACTACAATTGCTGTAATGGGCTGTGAAGTGAACGGACCCAAGGAAGCCTCGTGCGCGGACCTTGGCATTGCAGGCACTGCAGGAGGATTTGTAATGTTCCGCAAAGGACATACTGTCTGCAGCGATTCAATCGATAATTTAAAGAAACACCTTCTCAAAGAAATCGATAAAATCTGATCCTCGCTATTTAAAACATTTCTTCTAATATATAAAAAAAATTGAACCCCTTAAGACTTTAAGTTGATTTTTGTTTGTGATATAATTCTTAGGAAGGCTTCCGTTTTTTCAACACCTCTTAGTTTGTACATAACATATTGATGCATTGACTAAATATTGCCATGATATTTTAAGTTATTATCTCTTAATGCTATTTTTATAATCTTCTTAGGAGGTGTAATTATGTGTCAAGATGCGCCATTCTGTATTTTCTCCGAAACCGGCCCGCTAAAACAGGTAATGCTTCATCGTCCAGGAAATGAACTTAACAGGCTAACGATCAACAATATGAGTGAGCTTCTGTTTGATGATCTTATCTGGCTCGAGCAGGCCCAGCGAGAACACGACGAATTTGCTGATATTCTGCGAAAAGAAGGATGCGAGGTCCTCTATTTCAATGAATGTCTCGCAAAAGTGCTTGAGGACAAAGAAGTAAGAGAATCATTGATCAAATCAGTTTTTATGCTCGAATGCCTTGATCGTCACCTTTCCGAAGGACTCACCGAAGTTTTCATGGACCTTTCACCCGCAGAGCTTGCTTCTCATCTGATCAGCGGTTACAGCAAACAGGAAGCATGCTCGTTGTTCAAGTCGTCATTGAGTTTGATTTCAAGGGTTGAAAACGGAGGAGATTTTGTTATCCATCCGATCCCGAACCTTTATTTTCAGAGAGATCCTGCAATCACAGTAGGATGCGGGATAGTCATCGGACAGATGACCTATGAAGTACGCAGAAGAGAACCCCTTTACTGGAAATACATCACAAACCATCATCCAAGATTCAAAGAAGTAAAGATCCTTTTCGGAGATGCTCCCGATGAAATCTGGCCGCATAAAGTAGAGGGCGGAGATCTGCTCGTGCTTTCCGAAACGGCTATGGCTATAGGCGTAAGCCAGAGGACTGCCCCAACAACAGTACAGCGGATAGGCAAGAAACTTGCACTGAACACCCCGATAAGAAAGATTTTCGCTTTTGAAATACCGAGAGAGCGCTATTGCATGCACCTCGACACAGTCTTCACCATGGTAGACAAAGATGCTTTCACTATTTTTCCAACGGTCATCAAAGTACTGAAGGTCTGGGAAATGGACTATGACGACAACGGCACACTCCTCTCAATAAAACAGCTGGAACACTGGAAAGAAACTATAGCAGAAGTGCTTGGATTCGATAAAATCAGAGTTATTGAAATGAGGGGAAAGGATCAGGCAGAAACAGACAGGGAACAGTGGCACGACGGCTGCAACACTCTGGCGGTAGCTCCTGGAAAGGTCATTACATACAACAGAAACCTTATGTCAAACAGGCTTTTGAGGGATAACGGCATAGAAGTTCTTGAGCTCAACGGCCCCGAACTCGGAAGAGGACGAGGCGGTCCCAGATGTATGTCCATGCCTTTAAACAGAGGGCCAGTAAAATAGCTGATTTATTTTAAGGCAATCAGAGTTATATTTTCCGACAATATTTAACTAAAATTCAAGGAGGAGTATCCATGGCAATCAATCTTCGCAACAGACATCTGCTGTCACTCAAACACCACACACCCCAGGAGATAGAATATCTTCTGGATCTCTCAGCCGATCTTAAAAACAAGAAGCGTGCAGGAATCAAAGGCAGCCTAATGGCGGGCAAAAATGTAGCTCTTATATTTGAGAAACCATCTACACGCACGCGCTGTGCATTTACTGTTGCAGCCATAGATGAAGGCGGACACCCCGAGTATCTCGGGAAAAATGATATCCAGCTCGGGCATAAGGAAGATGTTGCTGACACGGCAAGAGTTCTGGGACGTATGTTCGATGGTATAGAATTCCGCGGATTCAGCCAGAAAGTTGTGGAAGATCTTGCCAAATATTCCGGAGTTCCGGTATGGAACGGACTTACGGATGACTACCATCCGACGCAGGTGCTGGCAGATTTCCTTACTGTTAGGGAAAATTTCGGCAGGCTCAAGGGGATCAGATTCGTCTACGTCGGCGATGGCCGCAACAACGTGGCAAATTCTCTCATGATCGGAGCCGCCAAGATGGGTATGCATTTTGTTATAGGAGCGCCGAAATCACTTTTCCCAGATCCGGCACTTGTAGAGGAATGCAAAAAAATTGCTGAGGAATGTGAGTCCGGAGCAACGATCAAGATAACCGATGATCCCAAAGATGCCGTCAAAGATGCTGATGTCATATATACTGACGTATGGGCATCAATGGGCGAGGAGGAAAAGCTTGCCGAGAGAAAAGCCATTCTGCAGCCCTATCAGGTAAATATGGATCTTATCAAGGCAACAGGCAATGATGACATGATATTCCTCCACTGTCTGCCGGCTGTTAAAGGCTATGAAGTTACGGAAGAGGTATTCGAATCACGTTACGGGAGACAGTTTGATGAAGCGGAAAACCGCATGCACACGATCAAGGCTGTAATGGTCGCAAGCATAGGCAATTTCTAAAACAGTGATTTAAAATCCACTTAAGCGGAGACCCGGACAACTCCGGATCTCCGCTTATTTCTGCCCAATTTGCATTTAGACCTTGATGCATACTTTATGTTAGAATATAACTCGTTATATTTCTCATAATTTTTTTTTAAATGCGAGGAGTTGCCGTTTGTCTATTTACAGAGATCCACAGAAAATAACAGAATATCTCACAGAATGGATAAAAAAGCATTTTGCAGCTGCCGGAGCAAAAGGTGCCGTGATCGGAATAAGCGGCGGGATAGATTCATCCGTGCTTGCCGGACTGCTCAGCCGCTCTTTGGGAAAAGAAAATGTTATAGGCGTGATCATGCCCTGCCACAGCCAGCCTGTCGATGAACAATATGCTCTTGAACTTGCTGCGGCATTTGGAATCAGGAAATATAAAGTTGACCTCACAAATACCTACGACCAGATGCTCTCTTCCATAAAAGAATACGGTAGTGACCTTGGAACTCTGCCTTCTTCAAACATAAAGCCCAGGCTGAGGATGACGACCCTCTATGCAATAGCTCAGCAAAACGGTTACCTGGTCTGCGGCGGCGGAAACAGGGATGAGATCATGTACGGATATTTTACAAAGCATGGTGACTCTGGTGTTGACCTCCTTCCGATGTCTGATCTGCTTAAGGGTGAGGTGCGTGCGCTTGCACTTTATCTGGGGGTGCCTCCGGGCATAATCAAAAGACCCCCGACAGCGGGGCTCTGGGCAGGGCAGACCGATGAAACGGAAATGGGACTTACATACGAAGAATTGGACAATTATCTCGCCACAGGCGAAGCTGAAGATAGATTAAAAGAAAAGATCGACGGTGCTATCGCTCGGTCAGACCACAAAAGAAGGCCGGCTCCTATGGCCATGATACCAAAAGATATTCGGTAAATTATTTCTCTCTGGTGCAGAGAGTCAAACTTGTAAATTATGAGGTGATTTTTTTGTCAGGACATTCAAAATGGGCAAATATCAAGCATCGCAAGGCCGCTCAGGATTCAAAGAAAGGGGTAGCCTTCCAGAAGCTTGTCAAGAACGTTATCGCGGCGGCAAAAGCCGGCGGCGGCGACCCGAATGCAAACTTCAGGCTTAAAGTTGCAATAGACAGAGCAAGAGCAGGCAACGTGCCAGTTGACAACATTGAAAGAGGTATCAAAAGAGGTACGGGAGAACTTGACGGCGCTGTGTTTGAAGAGATACTTTACGAGGGATACGGACCCAACGGCGTTGCTGTCATGGTCCAGGCACTGACGGATAACCGCAACAGGACAGCTCCTGAAATGCGTTCCCTTTTCACCAAGACGGGCGGCTCCATAGGTGAGCTTGGACGTGTGGCATGGAATTT
>JAQVPO010000111.1 GCA_028702015.1 Synergistaceae bacterium
GCCAGGGCTGTCTGAGCGGATTCCTGCATGATATCCCCTAGGTTTCCAGTGTAGGAGACGTTTCCGTTGCCGTCCATCACAGCAGATTCTATAAGGATAACAGTGCCGCCTGATTGAGTCCATGCAAGTCCGAGAGCTGTTCCCAGAGGGTTTTCTCTCGGTATTTTGGTTGCATGGAGCTTAGGAGCTCCGAGCATTTTCTTCATGAGTTCCTTTGATATACTTATAGCTTTTTTATGCTCCTCTGAATTTGAAGGACTTGCCATCTCAGTTGCAACTTTCCTTGCTATCTTGGAAAGCTGCCGATCTAGGTTTCTTACTCCTGCCTCCATCGTGTAGGCTGTGATGATATTCCTGACGGTTGTATCAGGGATCTTAAGTTCATCGCTTGTCAATCCGTGTTCCTTAAGTATCCGGGGCAGGAGATGTTTTTTCGCAATTTTGACCTTTTCTTCCGCTACATAGCCCGGCAGAGAGATGATCTCCATCCTGTCAAGCAGCGGCTTGGGAATAGTTCCAGCGCTGTTTGCAGTTGTGATAAACATGACCTTGCTCAGATCAAAGGATATTTCAAGGAAGTTATCTGTGAAACTGCAGTTTTGTTCAGGATCAAGCACTTCAAGCAGAGCTGCGGCTGGGTCTCCTCTGAAATCATTGCCCAGCTTATCTATCTCATCCATCAGCAATACTGGGTTGTTTGTCCCTGCTGCTTTGATCTTCTGTATGATCCTTCCGGGGAGAGCTCCGACATATGTCCTTCTGTGACCGCGTATCTCAGCTTCATCCCGCAGTCCTCCAAGAGACATATTAACAAATTTCCTTCCCATAGTTCTTGCAATGGATTTTCCAAGGGAAGTCTTCCCAACTCCAGGAGGTCCGATAAAGCAGAGGACCTGAGCCCTCATGTTCTCTGCAGCGAGTTTTCGTACTGCTAGAAATTCAATTATGCGTTCCTTTACCTCTTCAAGGCCGTAATGGTCTTCTTCAAGTACTTTGCGGGCATCCTTGAGGTTGAGGTGGTCTTCTGAGGAGATATTCCACGGAAGGTCCAGTAGCCATTCTATATAAGTTCTTGCAACAGTTGCTTCAGGTGATATAGGGGCCATTCTCGAATACCGATCCAGCTCCCTTATGACTTTGTCTCTTGCTTCTTCAGGCATTTCAGTATTTGCAGCCTTTGCACGAAGTTCCTCAATTTCTGAAAGAGGGCTGTCGTCACCAAGCTCCTGCTGTATGATCTTAAGCTGTTCACGAAGATAGTACTGTCTCTGCCCTTTATCCATCTCATTCCTTACTTTATCCTGGATATCATGCTCCATTTTAAGAAATTCATTTTCCCTCATAAGTGCAGTCAGGAGCCGGCGCAGACGCTCAACAAGGTCCTGTGTCTCAAGCAGCTTCTGCTTGTCTTCATGTTTTAAAAGACTGTGTGATGCCACTATATCAGCGAAAAGATCAATGTCATCTATATTTTCAGCAGAATGAGCAACTTCATCGGGCAGTTTAAGGTTCAGTTTAACGTACGATTCAAACTCAGACAGAACAGCTCTGCGAAGGGCTTCTGCCTGATTTGTATGTGAGGTATTTGTGGAGGGCACTTTTTCAAGTTCTGCCTCAAGGAAATTGTCGCCTGATATAAAATGTACGGCTCTGGCTCTCCATCCTCCCTCTAACACCGCCTTTAAGGTTCCGTCCGGCATGCGTACCGTCTGGAGGACCTTGCAGAGAGTCCCGATACTGTTAAGGCCGTCAGGTTCTGGATTATCTGCCATGGCATTTTTCTGAGCAGTAATAAATACCAGATGTCCCCTTGCATTGGACTCCTCAAGCGCGCGTGCGGAACGTGGCCTTCCCACGAATAGGGGAGCTATCACCCCGGGGAAAACCACCATGTCCCTCACTGGAACAACAGGATGTATATGCATCTATCAAACAGCCTCTTTTTCATCTTTGGAAGATGGTATGGGTTTTTCCAGTCCGTTAACTACATCCTTAGTGACTGTGAGCCTTTTGACTCCGGAGGAACTGTCCGGAAGCTCATACTGCATGTCCAGCATCAGGGACTCAAGGATAGTCCTAAGTCCCCTTGCTCCTGTATTCAGTTTTTCTCCCTTTTCAGCGATAGCCCGAACCGCCTCATCGGTGAATATGAGGTCTATCCCTTCCAGAGAGAACAGCTTCTTATACTGTTTGAGCGGAGCATTTTTGGGTTCAAGAAGAATCCTTATCAACGCTTCTTCTGTAAGCGATTCAAGAGCAACAAGAACAGGCAGCCTCCCTATAAATTCCGGTATGAATCCATAGGAGCGAAGATCATCGGGCTGAAGTTTTTTCAAAAGTTCGTATGAAGAATTTTTATTTAAATTTTTTGTGAGGTCACCGCCGAACCCAAGCGACTTCTCAGTTGTCCTTTTAGCGATAAGCTTTTCAAGTCCGTCAAAGGCTCCTCCGCAGATAAAAAGGATATTGCTTGTATCCATGGGGATCATTTCCTGGCTTGGATGTTTACGTCCGCCTTTCGGCGGTATATTGGCGACAGTGCCTTCTATTATCTTAAGCAGGGCCTGCTGGACTCCCTCGCCTGAAACATCTCTGGTTATAGAAACGGATTCCGATTTTCGTGATATTTTATCAATCTCATCTATATAAATGATCCCGCGCTGTGCAGCAGCAATATCAAAATCAGCGGCCTGCAGCAGCCGGAGAAGAATATTTTCCACATCTTCACCGACATAGCCCGCTTCGGTAAGCGTCGTAGCATCTGTCATAGCAAATGGTACGTTCAGCATTTTTGCCAGTGTCTGTGCAAGCAGAGTCTTACCGCATCCGGTAGGTCCTACAAGGAGAACATTGCTCTTTGGGAGTTCTACTTCATCATCTTCCGTGCAGATGTTGGTAATTCTCTGATAATGGTTATAAACAGCTACTGACAGTACCTTTTTGGCATGATCCTGACCGATAACATACTGGTCAAGGAATTCCTTGATCTCCTTAGGTTTCGGCAGCTTTTCTAAAACAGGGGCCGAAGTGTAATCCTGTGCTGCTTTATTTGCAGCATTCTCTCTGAAGGAAGGAACAGCTTTATCATCTCTGAGTATTACATTACAGAGCTGTATGCAGTCCGAGCATATAAATGTATTAGCAGGACCGGCTATCAGTTTGGATACCTCGTCCTGACTCTTTCCGCAGAATGAGCACTTGAGTTTTCTGCGGTTATTGTTGTCCTTGTTTTGGTTTTTATCGTACATATAAATGCACCCCGATCTAATTGCTCTCCTTAGTAAAAGGCAGCTATGCAGATTAGAATCAGGGGACTCCTGACGGAATCCCCTAAAAATTGATTATTTCAGTCAGCGTTTTTCGATTATCTTGTCAACGATGCCGTATTTCAGTGCTTCATCCGCCGACATGAAAAAATCCCTATCTGTATCTTTTTCTATTGTTTCTAAAGGCTGTTTTGTATGCTTTGCCAGTATTTCATTCAGTCGTTTTCGCATTCCCAATATTTCTCTGGTGTGGATCTCGATGTCAGTGGCCTGCCCTCTTGTTCCGCCCAGAGGCTGATGGATCATTACGCGGGAGTTCGGCAAGGCTATCCTTTTGCCTTCTGCTCCTGCCGCAAGCAAAGTCGCTGCCATACTTGCAGCCTGTCCCATGCATATTGTTGAGACAGGAGGCTTTATATACTGCATTGTGTCATAAATAGCAAGGCCGGCGGAAACAACTCCCCCGGGGCTGTTTATGTAGAGGAAAACATCCTTTTCAGGATCCTCGCTTTCAAGAAATAGAAGCTGTGCTACAACAAGATTTGAAACCTGTTCATCGACCTCAGTTCCAAGAAAAATTATCCTGTCTTTTAAGAGCCGGCTGTATATATCGTATGAGCGTTCGCCTCTTCCTGATTGTTCTACTACCATTGGAACCAGATAAGACAAGCTGTGCACTCCCCTTTCTTTAAAAAACGGCTGAGATTGGACTATTACTTCTCTTCCGCAGCTGTATCTTCTTCAGCTTTCTTTTCTTCTTTTTCTGTGACCTTTACCTTTGTGATGAGGAAGTCGACTGTTTTGCGGTTGCGGATCTTTTCTGCAAGATCAAAAAGCCTCTCTCTGTCCTCATAGATATAATCGTGAAGCTTTTTAGGATCTATGCGTGAACTAATGGCGATGCGCTGTATTTCAGCATTAAGCTCTTCAGGAGTCCACTCTATGTCATTAGCGTCTGCTACTGCCTCAAGAACAAGTGCTCTCTTGACTATAGATCTGGCAGCTTCGTCAAGCTCCTTTTCGTATTTATCTTTGTCCATTCCGCTTTTTTCCAGGAACTCTTCCATTTCCATTCCCGAATCCTTCTTGATCTTTTCTGCCTGGTCATATCTTATCGCCTGTTTCTGCCTTACGATAAGAGTCTCAGGAAGTTCAACTTCAGAAAGGCTGCAGAGTTTTTCCACGGCAGAATCCTTAAGGCTGTTCTGACTGTGCTGTTCAGCGGATGCATTGAGCTGAGACATTACTTCTTCTTTAAATTCATCAGTTGTCTTATGCTTTGATTTGGTTATCTCAATGACGGTTTCATCTGTAAGTTCAGGTGTGACTTTTTTCATTATCCCAAGTATTTCTATATCATAACGCATTTTTTTGCCTGCAAGATCTTTGTTCTGGGGATCATCTTCTACAGAGAAGTCAACAGTTGCTTTGTCGCCGGGCTTTTTCCCAATAATTGCGTCTACGACTTCGGGCCTCATGTTTTCCTGAGCAAGATTGATCTCTGTTTTCTGGTCATTTTCAACAGCACTTACGCTGCCGTCCGGGTCAACCATAGAAGATGTATATTTTACTGATACAAAATCATCCTTTGTTATCTCTCTTTCTTCATAGGTAGGGACGATCTCGCTGTGTGCTTCAAGAAGGCGGGCTATGTTTTCGTCTCTCATATCTTCTGTAGGCTTGTATATGATTTTTTCGGCTTCGATCGTCTCAATTTCAGGAAGGGTCACTTCAGGAGTGACTTCGAAAGTTACCTGGAGAGTGAACGGTTCTCCCTGCTTCAGATCGCCTGGTTCGAGCTTTGGCTCTGCTATGAGGCTGAGCTCATATTCTTCTATCATTTTATCTATTGCTTCCGGCACTATCTTTTCAAGTGTTTCTGCGCAGATGCCCTT
>JAQVPO010000112.1 GCA_028702015.1 Synergistaceae bacterium
AGATTTTACTTCACTAAATATCTCGTCCAGCTTTGGCTCGGAAAGTTTTGGATCTGACAGAGCTTCCATCTCATCGAAGAGATTGGGAATGGTCAGCTGTTCGAGGTATTCTAGTTTCTCGCTCGAGCTGCCAAACGCACGTTCGCGACTTAGATGGAGGCCTTCTTTAAGAAAGTTTACTGTGTTTTCCAGTTCGGAGACATAATTTTGAAGTGACTTAACAGTGGCAGAAAGCTCTAGGAGTTGTGCATATTCCTCACGGCTGATCGTCACTTTATCCATGAATAAATTGTAGCATTTACAGCTACTTGAAACAAGCGTTAATGCCTCAAATTCAAGGCTTTTTGCTACTTCTTAAATAATCTTGGGAGCGAGCTTTTGGCGAGGAATTTTATTAAGTTCTATCTCCAGACCATGCATGAGATTTCTGTATTGCTTGGCGTTTATCTCCGCCAGATCGGACGTGTTCCTCGGCCATCTGAAAGTACCTTTCTCCAAACGTTTGTAAAGTAGCAGGAAACCATCACCCTCCCAGAGTAAAGCTTTTATGCGATCATTCCTGCGGCCACAGAAGATGAAGATGTCGTTTTCTTTTATTTCCTTGCCATAATGTTCCTGGATAATTACCCCCAGACCATCTATCCCTTTTCTCAGATCTGTGTGACCCATGGCCAGATAGATCTGACCCGAAGCAACGTAATCGTTTAACATTTCATGGCATCCAGTATGGCCTGAATCGTCTCCCGGCTTGTGCCGTCCGGTATTTCAAGTATCAGCTCACCGCGACGAAGCACAATCTTGTTTTCTGGGCGAGCCTGGCTTCTTGCTTCTTCCGGAGCCGGTAGTGCGGCAAACTCCACCGAGGCTTCTTTCTTGTTTAGCTGCTCTTCCAGAGCCAGAAGAACCTTACGCTGACGAAAATAGTATGTGGATTTCGCGTAGCCACGAGACTTACACCACTCCTCGATGCTCATGTTGAGGGACTTTCTTTCTTCTATGTCCTCATACCAGCCTTGCAGCTTCGCATTCCTCTTCAGGACCGACAGACTTACACTCATCTTGTACCCCTTTTTGCACTGCTTTGAATGTTTATGTAGGTCTTAGAACGTTCATAAACATCCTAAAACCTACAATGTGTCTTCAATGGACAGTTATTTAGGTACTATTTTCTCAACTTACTGATGACTTGGGTAGCCGTCATTTGCTTTGACGCTTACAATAAAATTATGGCAAGAGAGACTATAATCTGATGCTTTTTGAAGGCGCCGTAGGCAGCACCCTTCTTTTTGATTCTGTAATATATCAATTTTATAAAACTTGTGATCAGCACAATGGCACTCCAAAGCAGCGCAAGTATAAACAAAATGACAACAATCACTAAAAGCCAGATGCCGGCATCAGCTTCCGGCGAATCTCCGTAAGCTGTCGACATCATCTTTTTATCATCAAGATTTGAGAATCTAGTAAGAAATTTAAGTTCAATATCCTCTATCTGCTGGGTTCTGAGAAAGGTATTTTCTGCAATCTGATTTAGTTTTGTCTTTGCTAATCCGAATAAAGAGGAGTGCAGGTTTCCATCTCCGGAACCAGAAAGGGTCTCCAGACCTAAGAGTGTGTACATTTTTCCGATACCATTATGGATGGTTCTGGCCGAATAATATAATCCGGAGATTTCTGATACATCAGCTTTTTCATCACTTTTGTAGAGCTGCCCTGTCTCGCCGAAGATAAGCGGCGGCAAGCCGTAATTGTAGACTGTTTCAGCGCTTTGATTAGTCATTATTACAATACCCGTGCCCGAAACAGGGTCAAGCAATAAATGGGACGAATACATAAGAGTGTTACCTGCATGTCCCAGGGCTTGAACGTTATACTCGCTGGACCAAAATCCATGGTTGACGTAATCAATATCTGTATCCGGATAAGTTAAAGTGGGTGAGAACATCTCATCTGCTGTATCTGCCTTATGGAACAACTTTGCCGCTCCATCACTATCGGGCAGCAAGGCTTTGGCAAAGCATAAAAAGTCCTCTAAAGTCCCTGCCGCTGAGCCTGCCGGATATAAATTCAGATAAAGGAAACCTTCATGCAAGGGCAATAAACCAGTTGTATAGCCCTGATTTTCTGATAGTTTCGAAGCTAGCTGCGGATTATCCGCATAGTCGGGGGAAACGGAGCTGTTCTTCATCCCTAAAGCTTGAAATATATTTTCCTGCACGTAATCGTAAAAAGGCTGTCCGCTGATCAGCTCCACGATATAGCCTGCCAGAGCCGCACCCCAATTGGAGTAAGACACCACCTTACCGGGCTCGTACACCTGCTGAGGCTCCGTGGCTTTTAGTGCAGCTTCCAAAGACTTCAGGCTGTCAGCATCTTTGGCTACAGAGTGAAAAACGCTATCTTCCCAGCCGGCATTGTGATTCATCAGATTTGTCATTGTAATTGCCTGATCGTATTTCAGTTTAGTGAAGAAGTTTTCCGGTAGATATTCTCTGATATCAGCCTCGAGATCTATCTTCCCTTGCTCCCACAGCTGCATTACACTGACCCAGACCAGGAGTTTACTTGCTGAACCCCATTCGTAGACTGTTTCATTGTCAGCAGGCAGCTGCTTCTCAATATTTGCATAGCCATAATCTGTCTTATAGATTGTGTCCTGATCTCTGAACACGGCTATGGATACTGCTGCTGTTGTATCTTTATGTTCTTCGATATGTGTATCGATGAGCTCGGCTATTTCAGAATCCGGAACACCCGAAGGCAATGCCTTTTCCTGAGCCACAGCAGTAGTGGAAAAAAATATAAACGAAATAATTAATGCAAGTAAAAGTGAAGCATAGCTGCATATCTTTAGCGGTGATTTATTCATTAAATGCCTTTCGAAAATTTATTCGATCATTTCCAATTGTAATGTTTTTATCTTAGCACGCTTATGTAATAAATATCCTTGCACAAGTGGAAATTCTTGTAAAGGATATGGCCGTTTACAATACTTTAGATGTCTGGCACCGTTGAGAAAAAACTGATAACTTGAATATTGAGGAAATGGCTGAGACAATGGACTTTTAGGGAATATAGAATTATTAAAGGAAAAGACGCAAGATTTAAATGTTCAGGATGAGGCCTGATAGTATGAAGGTTTTTAAGTATATAGGAATTATAATTTCAGTTCTGATTCTAATTATTGTTTTGTTTATATTACTTAGTTATATTAATCATAAATTTCAGCTTTCCAAAGAAGATGAATTATTTATTCCGAATGGAGAAATGCTAGAAGTTAATGGCCATGATATCCATGTGTATACAGAAGGTCAGGGAGAAGAAGTATTAGTCTTCATGTCCGGTGGCGGCACAAGTTCGCCGGTCTTGGATTTTAAATCCCTGTATTCATTGTTAAGTGACAGATATAAAATTGCAGTAGTAGAAAAAGCCGGCTACGGCTTTAGTGAAATTGTTGATATAGATAGAGATATTGGCACAATTTTGTCAGAAACAAGAGAAGCTTTATCTAAAGCCGGAGTAAAGGGACCATATATATTATGCCCGCATTCCATGTCGGGAATTGAAGCTTTGTATTGGGCCCAGACATATCCGGATGAAGTAACAGCAATTATAGGTTTAGATATGGCTGTTCCGGATGCATATCAGGATTATGAGATAAATATGCCTATGCTCAGATTGACTTCCTTTGCTGCCAGGACCGGGATTACAAGGTGGATACCGGATATTGAGGAAAGTGACGCTATAAAATTTGGCACACTCACTGAAAAAGAGAAAGAATTATACAGGGCCATATTCTATAGACGCACAGCAACAAAGACAATGCTAAATGAAGTTGAAAATATCAAAGAAAATGCAATTAAAGTTAAAGAAAAGCCCATACCGGAAGTTCCCATCTTAATGTTCTCTTCTAATGGTGAAGGTACAGGTTGGGATGAAGACAGATGGAGAAATTTTCATCTTGCATTTACAGAAAAGGCTGATAACGCGACACTTGTGAATTTGGACTGTCCCCATTATGTTCATAATCATGAATATAAAAAGATAGCTGAAGATATTAAAAAGTTTCTTGAGATTCAAAAATAGAATGCCACTGCCATCTATCCATTTCTCCAATAACGTTCAATTGACAGAGCAGGCAATCCTGATCGACGATGCCGGGCTCGAGTACTATATAGAGCGCGCCAAGGGCGGCACCGGGGCACTTATACTGGGCTTCCAGAACGTCTCTGGTCACTGACCTTGCAGCCCGCACTTATTACAGTGTAGGCACCCCACTACAGGAAATGTCCTGGGCCAGAATGACTGACCGCGCCCACGCTTATGATACTGAGGTTCTGATTTGACCTTGCGCTATGTGGACAACGTGAAACAGTACCCTTATATGGGCGATTATAATCGTTTATATCAGCTTTTCAGCATCTTGCTGGATAATGCACTTCGTTATGCGGATCCGGGTACAGAAGTGACTGTCAGCCCGAGTTTGCTTGATACGGGACAGCTTGAGATTTCCGTGCATGATTATGGAAAAATAATTCCCCCGAAAGCTTTGCCACATATATTCGAACGATTTTATCGGGCCGATACAGATGATTTTCTAGGTTCCGGACTAGGTCTGGCTGTCGCTGCCGCTCTGGCAGACCGTCACGACATAAAGATTGATGCTAGCAGCAGCGCGGAGAAGGGTACCACTTTCACGCTCGTATTAGCGTCACCGCTTAGTGAAAATTAGGCTGTCTTTCAAGCGTGTATTCAATCTATTCCAAAACCGCTCCAGAATATCACCGGCCCGGAGGACGAAGCCTGTTCCATGTTCTCTTCGCAGCAAATAGGAGATGTCGTTGCTTTCCGGCAGGTATAACACATGATATTTGTTAGAGCAAGAAAGCTGTGAATTGAAGAAGCAAAGGACTTATTGGATACACTTATTTATAGCGTCATATCACTGTTAAGTAACAGCTTATTAACAGAAATGCAAGTGATTCACTCATAGCTGAATGATTATCTATGATTCACATTGCAGTGAATCATTATTTTTGTTAAAATATCAAAAGGATTGAGGTGATCATATGTCTTTAAACTTATTCTATGACAAATATGTTGCCATTATTGGGGACATAGTAGATTCAAAAAGATTGAAAGATAGAAAAG
>JAQVPO010000113.1 GCA_028702015.1 Synergistaceae bacterium
GATTTTCCTGGGGCAGATATCCGCCTGGGATCGCAGCAGGAAAGGCTATCTCCACTTCAGGCTGCTTCCTTTTTTCTCCTTTGATTTTAGCTATCTCCTCGGCCAGCATGTCACAGTATTTCTGGTACCCGACTTTTGTCGAATTACCATGCTGAGAAACCCCTATGAGGTCTCCCCCTCCCCTTATCTGGAGATCCCGCTGAGCAAGCTGATAACCGGCTCCAAGTTCGTCCAGCTCAGCTATTGCTTCAAGACGCTCGCTTGCTTCAACAGAAAGGCGAACATCTGGAGGATAAAAAAGAAATGCGTAAGCCTGCTCCTCTCTTCGCCCGACCCGTCCTCTTAGCTGATACATCTGGGCAAGACCAAGCTCATGTGCATCGTCGACTATCAAAGTGTTTGCCATAGGCATGTCCAGTCCGCTCTCAACAATGGTAGTGCATATAAGGATGTCGATCTCTCCCAGAGAGAATTTCATCATCGTTTTTTCAAGCTGAGCTTCCGGTGTCCGGCTATGTGCAACTGCAACAGTCAGTTTAGGGAAAAGCCTTCGTAACATCACTGTACGTTCGTGTATGTCATTTATCCTGTTGTGTACAAAGAATATTTGCCCACCCCTGTTTTTCTCCCTTAAAACAGCACTTTTCAGAAGTTCCTCAGACCAGGGCCTCACTACAGTAATAACAGGCAGCCTCCTCTGCGGCGGCGTCTGCAGAACTGACATATCCCTCAGTCCGCTCATAGAAAGAGAAAGGGAGCGTGGGATAGGAGTAGCGGAAAGCATAAGTACATCCACACCAGGTGTCATTTTCTTCAAATGTTCCTTGTGCATTACTCCGAAACGGTGTTCCTCGTCTACAATAACAAGTCCAAGTTCTTTGAATACAACATCCTGACCGAGCAGCCTGTGCGTACCAATTATTATGTCGACCTTTCCGTCTTTAAGATCTTCAAGCACCTTTTTTTGAGCTGAAAAAGGAACAAATCTTGACACTACCTCGACCCTTATTGGAAGATTTCCGAACCTGGCGGAAAAAGTTTCGTAGTGCTGCTGGGCAAGAAGTGTAGTAGGAGAGAGGACTGCCACCTGTTTGCCGCTAAAAACCGCCTTCGCAGCTGCTCTTATGGCAACTTCTGTTTTACCGAAACCCACATCACCCACTATCAGCCTGTCCATAGGGACGGGCCTCTCCATATCGTCTTCTACATCATGGATAGCTTTGATCTGATCGCCCGTCTCAGTATAAATAAAACTATCCTCAATCTCCTTCATCAATTCGCTGCTGGGAGAGAAAGAATAACCTTTTGTCAGTTCTCTGGCAGCATATATTTCAACAAGCTCTTGGGCCGCCTTTGCTGCCATTTCTTTTGCCTTAGCAGAAGCTTTTTTCCACTGTGTTCCTCTCAGGCTGTCAGGAATCGGCTCCTGACCAGGTAAGGGTGTCCATGGAGAGATTTTATAAAAGTGGAGGACAGGGATCAGCAGACGCCTGTCCTCTGCAAACTGAAGGATAAGATACTCTTCCTCCCCATCCTCTGATTCTATTGACTGTGTCCCAAGATATCTTGATACTCCATAATCATCATGTACTACCCATTGCCCTGGAATCAGCCCCGTCCCCCAGTCACTTGGAGCAACTGCCTCCGTTCGGTGCTTTGATAGAGATACACCGGAAAGTTCCAGATCCGTAAGAACTGCTCTGTTCGCTGCATTGTCGATAAAACCTTCAGAGAGGACGCCCTTGATGCCTTTAAAACCTCTTGATTCAGCCCAGGAAAGATTCTGCTTTGATTCTGAATAGACCTCAATATCACAGCCCTGATGCACAAGTTCATCACAATAGCGGTCTACATCCTTCAATTTTCCCCTAAAAAGCGGAAACTGTCTTATTGCAAGCCTGGTTGAGGTGTTTTTAATATCCCTTGTAATTCTTATCCGTCTATACTTTGTGAAATAACTGCAAAGCTCTTCCCATTTTTTCCATGGAACAGAATTTTGTCTCTCACGGTCAAGGTTCTGCCAAAGCCAGACAGAATTTTCAGCTGTCATATCCAGGCCTTGAGGGTCAAAAAATATCACTCTCATATCATTATCTGAAAGAAAGTTTTCAAGTTCAGCTTCTTTTTGTGAAATAAGGCTCTTGATGGAACATCTATATAAGGTACGAAGGCTTTTCTGTGTTTCAGGGTCAAAAAACCTTATACTTTCAATTTCGTGATCGAAAAATTCTAGTCTTACGGGAAATGGATCGGAGGGACTGAATATATCAACTATACTTCCTCTAGAGACAAATTGCCCTGGGGACCAAACAAGATCATTCCTCTCATAGCCCTTCTGTGAAAGCCATCCAAGCATTTTTTCCCTTAATGTCTCAGTTCCCTGGCGTATCTCATAATATTCACCGCCGACAGAAAATGGAGCCATAAGGGACGCAGGCGTAGCCGCTATGACACCGCCTTCATGTCTGAAGCTGTCAAGTATTCCTCCCCGCTGAACTTTAAGTGCTTCCGAACGTGATTCATCCTCGGTCAGTGGCATATCAGGAAGCATCTTTACATATTTAAAGAGGCCAAGCATTTCGCTATCGGCTGCAAAATCACGCACCTGTCTCTGATCCGGAAGCAAAACAAGCAATGACGTGTCTGGAGATCTTGTCACCCAGCTTCTCATTGCTCCTTTTGATACCAGATGTACCGATTTATTACGCAGCCAGACCTCATCATCAAGATCAAATATGCTGCTGATTGACCTGTTCTCTTTATCTTGATTTTTCATAGATCATAAACCCTAAAAACGCGGCCGCCGGTCACGCTTTTTCCTGGTCATCAAGCCTAAGTCCGTTGATATAGCTCATTGCTGTCTGGATATCATCTTTCAGCCATATATTCAGGGCTTCCCATATAACATCCTCAAGTTTATGCCAAAGCTCTTTCTGTGCGGGAGGGATCCTTCCCAGCACCCAGTCGGACATATTAACTGGCCCCTGCGGTGCACCGACCCCTATCCTAAGCCTGGGGACCTCTAAAGTTTTAAGGGCACCCAGAATGGACATCATTCCCTTCTGTCCGCCCGCAGAACCTTTTTCCCTTATCCGCACCCTTCCAAATGGAAGAGCGGCATCATCATAAACAACAAGAACCTCAGACGGTCCAATGTTCTGATAGCGCACAGCTTCAGCTACAGACAGACCGCTGAGGTTCATGTATGTATACGGTTTTAGCAGTGAGATTTTTTCTCCGTTATGAAGTACAGGCCCCCAAAAAGCTCCTTTAAATTTTGCCTGCGGCTCAGAAAGCCCAAGCCTTAAAACAAAAGAATCTATCATAAGCCAGCCGGCGTTATGTCTGGTCCAGGCATATTCAACACCTGGATTTCCTAGCCCTACTATCAATTTCATAACAGTGTCAGATCTTCTCCAATACTATTCTTTGTCCTCTTCTTTTGTTTTGCCCTTAGCAACTACTTCAACTTCCGGAGCTTCCGCTTCAAGCACCTCTTCTTCGCTCGTCTCAGCAGCAGCCTTCGGCTGCGTTATATGCACAACAAGAGTATCACCTGCTGAAAGAAGGTCGCAATCCTCAGGCAGAATAATATCTTTAATAAATATTTCTTCTCCCATGTTCAGATCAGCAACGTCGACAACGATATCTTCAGGAATGTCACGGGGCTTGATCTCAAGGGTAAGCGACCGTGCGGACTGAGTCAAAAGACCGCCTTCTTTAACACCGGGAGCCATTTCTTTGTTAATGACTCTGATAGGGATCTCAACCTTTATCTTGTGTCCCTTAAGTACCTGGTAAAAATCTATGTGGCGAATGTTTTGAGTAAGAGGATGGCGCTGTACATCCCTGATAAGGGCGGTGCAGTCTTTTCCATCTGACATCATGAGCTCGATTAGGGTCGTCTCTTTTGCTTCGCTGTTGGCGATAGGAGCAACCGCCCTCGCAGATACAGTTCCGGCAAGTCCCTGTTTATGTTCCGGTCCGTAAAGTATTACAGGGATAAGGTCCTTTGAGCGGATCTTTCTGCAGACACCGGTTCCCGTCTTTTCTCTTATTGTAAATTCAATTTTCTGCTGCTGTTTTTTTGACGCCATTGAATGTTTCCTCCTCAGATAATATATGCTTGCTTATTTTTAGATCTATGTCTTGCAGCGGCGTATCACGCCGCAGAAATACCTTTATCGCTTCTAACGAAAAAGTATGCTCACCGAGTGTTCGGAATGGATCCTTCTAAGTGCTTCTGCAAAGAGAGGTGCTATGGGCAATACAGTAAGCCTGTCAAACTTTTTCTCTTCTCTGAGAGGTATAGTATCAGTTACTGCAACTTCTTTAATGAGCGATCCCTTCAGCCGGTCAATTGCCGGTCCTGAAAGGACTCCATGGGTGGCACAGGCATAAATATCCTTTGCCCCTCTTTCACGAAGTGCTTCTGCAGCCTTAACAATAGTTCCTGCTGTATCTATTATGTCATCAACAAGGATAGCTGTCCTTCCCTCGATGTTTCCTATTATCTCCATAACTTCGCAAACATTAGTAACCTCGTGGGAGCGTCGCTTGTCAACTATTGCTAGATCTGCGTTGCCTATCTGCTCAGCAAATTTCCTTGCTCTCACTACTCCTCCTATATCCGGCGAGACCACTGTAACAAGTCCCTGGTCGACTTCTTTTTTCAGCGTCCTGTGAAAATATGACGCTAGAAGCGGCACGCCGGTAAGATGGTCCACCGGAATATCAAAAAATCCCTGTATCTGACCTGCATGGAGATCAGCAGAAATCACTCTGTCAGCGCCAGCCTTTTCAAGCAGATTTGCTATAAGCTTTGAAGTAATAGGCTCCCTTGAGCGTGTCTTTCTGTCCTGCCGTGCATAGCCGAAATAAGGCATTACAAGGTTAACGCGATATACTGAAGCCCGCCTTAATGCATCGACTATGATCAGCAGCTCCATGAGATGCTCATTGGCAGGTTCACATGTGGGCTGCACTACATATACATCAGCACCTCTTACGCTCTCTTCTATTGAAACGCCTATCTCTCCGTCAGAGAACCTGAAAAGCTTAGACGCTGAAAGGGGAACACCAAGATTCATGCATATACTTTCAGCAAACTGCTGATGTGCACTCCCC
>JAQVPO010000114.1 GCA_028702015.1 Synergistaceae bacterium
GCTGACGTAGGAATCGAATCAACGCATGAAGGATGCGCCAGGACTTTGTTTTCTGAGACGATTGCAGCAGCGGTGTACTGAGGGATCATAAACCCGCTGTTGACTCCGCTCTCCGCTACAAGGAACGGGGGCAGGTCAGAAAGTTTGTGATCTACAAGCCTCGCCACTCGCCGCTCGGATATGTTTGCTATCTCAGCCGCAGCTATTCCGAAGAAGTCCATTGCCATCGCGATAGGCTGTCCGTGGAAGTTGCCTCCGCTGATAGCCTCTCCGTCCTCATGGAATATTATCGGGTTGTCAGTTACTGAATTGATCTCAATATTTATGATATTTTCTACATATGCCAGTGCGTCCCTGCTTGCTCCGTGGACCTGGGGCAGACAGCGCAGAGAGTATGCGTCCTGAACACGGTCTTTTTTGTAGGTTTCAACTATTTCGCTGCCTTCGATCAGTCTTCTCATGTTTTCGGCAACGATGCCCTGTCCAACCTGCGGACGCAGATCGTGGGTACGCCTGTCAAAGGCATATGGAACTGCGTGCAGTGCTTCGGCTGAAAGAGCTGCTGCAATATCCGCATTCTTCATTAGCGTCTTTGCATCATAGACGCAAAGAGCCGATATCCCGGTCATCACTGTCGTGCCGTTGTTCAATGCAAGCCCTTCTTTAGGCATAAGTTCCACAGGCTTCATTCCGGTAAGGCTCAGCGCCTCTTTTGTCGGCATCCTTCTGCCTTTGTAAAATACTTCGCCAAGCCCTATAAGGGTTATCGCAAGATGCGAAAGGGGGCATAGGTCGCCGCTGGCCCCTACCGATCCCTGGCGCGGGATAACGGGATGTATTCCAAGGTTGAGATAGTTCAGAAGCTGCGTAAGCGTATCGAGGCTTATACCTGAATAGCCTCTGGTAAGTGTGTTTATGCGAAGAAGCATTATAGCCCTTACAAAATCTTCGGGCAATGCCTCTCCAAAACCGCATGCATGGCTCATCAGAAGGTTTTCCTGCAGCTGGCGGCTCTGGTCGCGCGGAATGACCACTGTAGCAAGGTCTCCGAATCCTGTAGTTACACCATAAACCACACGCCCGTCGTTTACCCACTTTTTAACTGAATCAGCGCATTCTGCTATAAGTTTTTTTGCGTTAGTGTCAAGCTCGACCTTGTAACCATTCCTCGCAACATTGACAATATCCTGAATCGTTAGAGATTTTCCATCCAGCACAACTGAATTTTTACACATTCTCAAAACATCTCCTCTTATGTTTTTACTGCGTATCTCCTGGGTATCTGGTGCTATAATCGTGACATTACCTAGATGAAGCTTTTTACTGTTAGTTATTTATCACATTTCACAGCTTTAATACTTTCCATTCCTAAATCTTTGCGTTACAATTATATAGTCAGATATTTTTCATAGTCAAGGGAAATATCCCGAATAATTTAAAATTGTGAATGGAGTTGATCCAGAATGTTTGATCCAAAAACAGGTAAAGCACTAGAAATCACCTTGGATTTTTCAGAAGGGCTGCCGCCGAAGGCGGAATTCGAGCCGGGAATCAGACGTGCTCCAAACAGGGGACAGGTACTGAACGATAAAGAGACGGTACTGGCTCTTAAAAATGCGCTGCGTTACATCCCTGAAAAATACCATAAGGAAATGGCTCCGGAATTTCTGGAGGAATACAGGGAACACGGACGTATATACGGATATCGTTTCAGGCCACAGGGACACATTTTCGGAAAGCCCATAGAGGAATACAGGGGCAAATGCATAGAGGGAAGGGCATTCCAGGTAATGATCGACAACAACCTGGACTTTGACGTGGCTCTCTATCCGTATGAACTTGTCACATACGGGGAAACAGGGCAGGTATGCCAGAACTGGATGCAGTACAGGCTTATAAAGAAGTATCTTGAAATACTGACTCCGGACCAGACTCTGGTAGTGCAGTCAGGACATCCTCTTGGTCTTTTCCGCTCAGATCCTTCAGCGCCAAGGGTAATACTTACGAACGGACTTATGGTAGGCATGTTCGACAACCCAAAGGATTTCACCAGGGCAGCGGCTCTCGGAGTAGCAAATTACGGACAGATGACAGCTGGAGGATGGATGTACATAGGCCCGCAGGGCATAGTTCACGGTACATACAATACGCTTCTGAACGCCGGCAGGAGCAGATTCCACCTTCCTGAAGGCAAGGGACTTGCCGGACATCTTTTTGTCTCATCAGGACTGGGCGGGATGAGCGGTGCCCAGCCGAAGGCAGCCGAAATAGCAGGAGCTGCGTCAATAATCGCAGAGGTAGACCCGTCGCGCATAGATACAAGGCACAGCCAGGGATGGGTCAGCAGGAGGACAAAGGATCTTCCCGAAGCTTTCAGATGGGCAAAGGAAGCGATGGAGGAGGGAAGTCCCCTTTCCATAGCCTACGAGGGCAACATAGTCGACCTTCTGCAGTTCGCGCTGGACAACGACATTAAGATAGAGCTCCTCTCCGACCAGACATCATGCCATGCGGTCTATGACGGAGGATACTGTCCGCAGGGTATTTCGTTCGAAGAGAGGACGAGGCTGCTTGACGAAGACAAGGAGAAATTCCGCAGTCTCGTAAACAAGACCCTCAGGAAGCATTACGAACTGATCAAGGCGCTGACAGAGAAAGGAACATATTTCTTCGATTACGGCAACTCCTTCATGAGGGCCGTATTTGACGCCGGAGTCACAGAAATAGCCAAAAACGGAGTTGATACATATGAAGGATTCGTCTTCCCGTCATATGTGGAAGATATCATGGGTCCGCTCCTTTTCGACTACGGCTACGGCCCATTCCGCTGGTGCTGCCTAAGCCGCGATCCTGAAGACCTCAGGAAGACAGACAAAGCTGCAATGGACTGCATCGATCCTAACCGCAGGTTCCAGGACCATGACAACTGGGCATGGATCAGGGACGCTGAAAAAAATAAACTGGTCGTAGGGACACAGTGCAGGATACTATACCAGGATGAAGAAGGAAGGATGCGCATAGCGCTTAAATTCAACGAAATGGTGCGTACGGGAGAGATAGGGCCTGTAATGCTCGGCAGAGACCACCACGACGTATCCGGTACAGATTCGCCTTATCGCGAGACCTCCAACATCAAGGACGGAAGCAATGTAATGGCAGAGATGGCCATACACTGTTTTGCAGGAAACTGTGCCAGAGGCATGAGTCTTGTTGCACTGCACAACGGCGGGGGAGTAGGAACAGGCAAAGCTGTAAACGGAGGTTTCGGCCTTGTTCTGGACGGAAGCGAAAGGGTCGACAGCATTATAAGATCTTCCCTGAGCTGGGACGTGATCAGCGGAGTTGCCAGACGCGGATGGGCAAGAAATAAAAACGCCCTTTCAACGGTGGCAGAATTCAACCGCAAGAGAAGCGACGGCCATATAACCGTTCCCTTCATTGCTGATGATGAATATCTGACAAAACTTGTAAAAGGATAATAGGGGGGTATCTGTATGAAATTTGAAAAAATGGAGATACGTGCGTTCCTTGACGAGCTTGCCTCGGATTCACCGGCACCCGGAGGGGGCAGTGTCGCTGCCCTTTGCGCATCTCTGTCTGCAGCACTTGTTTCAATGGTGGCAAACCTCACTATTGGAAAGGAAAAATACAAAGAGAACTGGTCTGTAATGGAAGAAGTAGCTGAGAAAAGCGAATCCCTGAGGTTTAAATTTGTTGATTTGATGAACGAAGACACTGAATCTTTCAATACCTTTATGGCTGCGCTTAAAATGCCAAAGGCGACAGAAGAGGAAAAATGCCTTCGCAAAAAAGCAATGGGAGAAGCGTCAAAGCTTGCTACTGAAATCCCTCTTCTCACGCTTGAAGCCTGTGTGGAAGTAGCTGAGCTGGCATATTCAGCAGCAAAAAACGGCAACGCAAACACAATAAGCGATGCTGGAAGCGCGGCTCTGATCGCAGAGGCAGCCGGAAGGGCGGCAGCTTACAATGTTAAGATCAACCTTCCAGGTGTAACTGACGCGACTTTTGCAGGGGATTTCAGAATGCGTATGACAGAGGCACTTCATCAGCTAAAAATCAACGCAGATAAAACTTCAGAAATTCTTGACGGCACTCTGCAATAAATTCAGCACCTGTATAGACAGACCTCCTTACAGCCAGATATAATAAGCTGGCTGTAAGGAGGTCTATTATTACATAAACTTTAAAAGGAGCTCTTTGCCCGTGAAAAAAAAATATTTTTTTGTTGTTATCCCTTATCTGCTAAGCGCCATATGCGGAATATCCTACAAAATGATCGGTCAGGAAATCGCTCCTGACGGCACTCTTGTTGAGGCTTTTGGATTTATACCGCTCTCATTTTTATTTTTTTTCATTGGAACAGCTGCAGCAATTATATTGGTCATTAAATCAGCGATAAAAAATATCCGGAAAAGCAAAGACCAGGACAAATAAATATATTGTTCTGAAAGATTTTTATATGTTAATAAATATCAAGCCCGATATACAGAGTATCATGCCTATGATATTGTTCAGCGTAAGATTTTCCCTGTAGAAAAATACCCCTATAACCACCAGCGCTGCTGCGAGACATATATTTGCGATCAGAGAGCCGATGCTGATGTTCCATCCTGCCCTGTACATCATTATGAATCCAAGTTCAAGACATACTATTGAAACACCAAGCACGAGACTGTTCCATTTTATGGCACCTACATCGGAGCAAAAGCTTCTGAAATGGCCGGTAAATAAATAAAGGGCAAGACATATCAGGGCGGCTACAATATATGTGACAAGCAGAGAAAAATATGGATCGGCCCCCCCAGACAGCGATTTTGAACAAATATGATAAAGAACATTTGAAAAAACAATAAATCCGATCGGCCAGTAGTAGCTCCACATCTATCTCTTTTCCTCCATGTCAGATATTTTTTCGGTCTGCCTGACATATATTTTTTAGGACACTGGCTATCATAGATCAAACCTAGCTCATAAATCAACTAAAACTGAACGGCGGCGGAACAAATCCATCGGACTCACATTCCGCAGCCGTTCATTCAGTTTTGTTCTATCGTAGGCTATGCAGCATCTTTATTAAGGACTCTTAATATAGCTA
>JAQVPO010000115.1 GCA_028702015.1 Synergistaceae bacterium
ACTGCATATTCTCGATCATTACATGCCCCGTAGGCTCATACTTCCCCGAAGGTATCAACCCTGTCCGGATCGCGATAGAAAAGGATGACGTCAGGGCTGTAAAAGGCGGGACAGGCTTTGCAAAATGCGGCGGCAATTATGCAGCATCGCTGCGTGCCGGAGAAAAAGCAGCCGAGCAGGGATACTCTCAGGTCCTCTGGCTTGACGGTGTCGAAAGAAAATATATTGAAGAAGCAGGCGGAATGAACGTGATGTTCAAGATTGACGGCAAGGTCGTGACTCCCGCTCTTCTCGGATCTGTCCTCGCGGGCATAACCAGGAAATCAATCTTAGAGATCCTTGGCGCATGGAACATCCCTGTGGAAGAGCGTCTTCTGAGCCTTGACGAACTGCTTGACTCAATAAAGACAGGAAGGCTTGAAGAGTGCTGGTGCTGCGGTACTGCGGCAGTCATATCACCCATAGGCGAGCTTGCGTACGATGACAAGAAATACACTATCAATGATTACAAGACCGGTTCCCTCACAAAAAAGCTCTATGATGAACTTACAGGTATCCAGTGGGGCAAGAGACCCGATCCCTTCGGATGGACGGTGCCGATAGTATAGTACGGCTCTCCATAAACAAAGAAAATAGAGAGGCCGCCTGATTTACAGGCGGCCTCTGATTATTTCTCAGTATCCGTCAGGAATCCTCTCCTTGAACCCTTTTGCTTCTTTATTAAACATCATAAGCTTGACGGAAACATTTTCTATCTGCATCCTTACCTGAGAAGGCGAGGTCCCCCCGAGCGTATTTCTGCGCTCCATAGATTTCCTCGGTGAAAGGAGAGGAATGAGATCACCCTTTACTTCCGGTATATTCTCCTGCCATTCATCAAGAGTAAGGGATGTAAGAGGCTTATTATTATCAATGCAGTATCTGACTATCCGCCCTACTTTTTCATGGGCATTCCTGAAAGGAACACCCTGGAGGACAAGGTATTCAGCCACATCCGTGGCCAGGATCAGTCCGTCAGCAAATCCTCTGTTCGCTGCTTCTGCATCGATATCGACCTCTCTGATGAGGGCCGGAAGGACAGAGAATATACCGTGAAGACATTCAAGAGTCCTCAGCAGGGAACGCTTGTCATCCTGGAGGTCTCGGTTATATGTCAGAGGTATGCCTTTCGTCATCGTGAGGAGATCTATCAGCGCGCCGTTGAGCTGTCCCGATTTTCCCCTCAATATTTCAAGAACATCCGGGTTTTTCTTCTGAGGCATTATGCTTGAGCCGGTACAGAATGAATCCGGCAGCTTAACCCAGCCGAACTCATTGGAAAAATAAATTATGAGATCTTCTGAAAGTCTGCTGACATGTCCTCCGAAGACAGCGGCAAAATAGAGCACATCCATAAAATGGTCGCGGTGGGCAACCGTATCCATGCTGTTGCCAGTCACGGAAGAAAAACCAAGATCATTGCAGGTGAACTCCCTGTCAATGGGAAGAGTCGATCCGGCAAGCGCGCCGCACCCCAGAGGCGACTCATCAACAGCATCATACGCATCAAAGAGACGTTTGGCATCACGCATGAAAGCATGTGCGTGAGCCATCCAGAACTGACCCATTGAGATCGGCTGAGCCTGCTGAAGGTGAGTATATCCCGGAACGACTGTTTCGGCGTGCTCCTCAGCTTTTTTCAAAAGAGAGGAGATAAGGTCATTGAGACCATCCCATATTTCCAGAAGCTCCTTGCGCAGGTAGAGACGTACTGTCGTATTAGACTGATCGTTGCGGCTTCGTCCCATGTGCAGTTTGGCTCCTGTCGCGCCGCAAAGCTCCGTCAGCCGGGCCTCTATGTTCATATGGACATCTTCAAGAGAGACTTTAGGAACAAACTCGCCGTTTCTGATCTCATCAGCGATCAGAGCAAGGTTCTTCTCAATTACCAAGGCTTCCTCTTCTGAAAGAAGTCCTGTATGTCCAAGCATCCGCACGTGGGCGATACTGCCTCTTATGTCCGCCAGTGCCATCCTCCAGTCCATGTCCAGTGACTGTGTAAATCTCTGGACTGATTCATCTGTATCCTGAGAAAAACGGCCTTTCCACATCATATATCCCCGCCTTTTGTAATCAACAGCATCATTCTAAAAATAAGAGAGCTGGTAAGTGAAAACTATTATAACAGCACACCCAATATCAGAAGTAACTTAATAGTTGGCATAAACAGACTCCTTACTCCCGGTCCCCGCATTTCCTTCTGAGTCTTGCAATCCTGTTATTCAGCACATATTTCTGCTGCCAGGAACTGACGCCATTTTCATCTTCCATTGTTTCCATGATTTCAAGAGCCTTTTCTGCATAGCTGAGAGCGGATCTGATCTCCTTGGTATCATTCTCATCAATTTTTGAAAGGTTTTCAAGTATAGAGGGAGAAGATGGCGCTTGCTTCAATGCTTCAATGTACAGCTCTTTAGCCTTATTAAAATCTCCCTCGTTCTTTGCCATTTCAGCTAACCTCATATTGGCCTCACTTTCAGAACCTCTGAAATCAAGAGCCCTTGTCCATGCACCCTTAGCCCTTTCTGCATTTTTTGCCTGTGCCCATAGGTCGCCGCATCTTAGAAGATCCTTCCCTGACCTTCCTCTCATATCAGCAAGACTGCCTATATGTTTCTGGAGTACAGCCATCGAGATCACATCAAGCGTATTATGATAAAAGACGCCTCGCAAAGGTGAAGCATCTGAACTGGAGAGATAGCTGGTGTATATTCCCGGTATCTCTCGGCCCGGCACGTCCTCGCCGCTTCTATGGACACCAAGTATTGTTTTTTCTATGGATGAAAGCGAGCAGGAAGAGATCCTGCCCCTGTAAAAAAGCCTTGACATCATAAGCAGGTCCATGTGCGGACGGCTATCCCATCCGGGAGAAGACTTTGCAAGCCTGTATCTGATCCTGAGCAAAGGAAGATCAAAAGCTTTCCCGTTATATGTCACAAGTCCGTAATCGTGGCTGGGAAGCTCCGATTCAAGTGACCAAAGCAAGTTCTTTTCCCATGCAGGTCCAGCCATAAAGAGCTGAACGACCTTGAATGAATCTTCTGTATTGAAACCAAGGCCGACAAGAAAGGCGTATGCTCCTTTTGCTCCGGAGAGGCCTGTAGTTTCAAGGTCGAGGTAAACGGATCTGGACATACCCCCCCAGAAAGAGAGAAGTTCGCCGGAGCAGGAGGGATCATCAAGAAGGCCGTGTCCGTACTGTCTGCCGTATGGGATCTCCCGCTCCATTTTATATACTCCTCTGGCTATCCATTTACCCTCGGGAAGCCCTGAGATATCTATTTCATCAGCAAGCTCCGACTTGAGCGGAGAGATGGGGCGGGCTGCACTATCAGGCAGAAATTTATCCAGCCTTGCAAATAATTCCTGATCGCGGCCTTTATTGTCCTTCATTATCTCTTACCAGATCTATAACCGCTATCTCAGGAGGCGCAAAAAGCCTTACAGGAGGACCGACGAAGCCGGCTCCGTTACTTACATAGAGGAATCCTCCGCATTTAAGTTTCTTTAGCCCTCTTGCATATCCTGGTATCCTGTGCCTTGACGATATAAGGGGGAAGATCTGACCGCCGTGGGTATGTCCTGAGAGCTGCAGATCAAAGTGTCCCTCTGTGCCCTTTTCAACTATCGGGCGGTGCCTCAGCAGCAAAAGGAATTTATCTTTTTGTTCCCTGTTATAAGAAAGCACCATCGTCTCTGACCTTGAAAGGTTCCATCGCTCTTTTACAAGATGGTCCCTGTCATCGGCACCTGCAATTATTATTCCGCCCACTTCCACAGCCTCTGTCCTCAGGACTCTCATCCCCGCTGACTCCATAAAGGCTACAGCTTCATCTATATTGTCATAATAATCATGGTTTCCCGTGACTGCATACATGCCTAACTTCGGCCTTATCCTCCTGAGCATTCCTGTTTCTCGCCTTCGCCCTGTCAGTCTGCCGTCAGCCAGATCTCCCGTGACAACGACTATGTCAGGATCAGTCTCTCTGACCTTGCGAAGTATCTGGGCAAGAAGAGGCAACCCGGCAAAAGGCCCGAGGTGCAGATCTGTAAGCTGTACTATCCTCAGTCTTTCGCAGCCTTCCGGAAGTTTGGAGGTAGGGACTTTTATCATTGTTTTTTGAACAGTGTTTGCCTGCTTTACCCCCATTCCCAGCAGTACAGCGGCAAGTAAAAATGAGACAAAAAGTCCGATTCCCGATGATATATGCAGACCAGCCATTTTTTTAACAAAATCAATAGAAAGGATAAAGAAAAATACGAAAACAGCAAAAAGCATCCATACTCCCGAAGCTCTGTCCGTCCATTTTCTTCCTGCTGCCGAACTGATTTTTTTTGTCCTCCTTGACACAAAGAGCAGCAGCATCATAAATATGCTGAGTATCAGCCAGACAAAACTGAGAAGCCCCTCTCCCGCAGCTTCTGTGATCCTGAAGAATATGAATAAATGGATAAAGATAGCAGCCGCGCCGCATATGACCCAAAGCAGGGGATGTTCTGAGAATCTTTTTTCGTAAGCTCTGTCGTTCATCTATATCTGCGCCGAGTAGAGTCTGCCAAATGACTCAAGTATTTTTTCCGAGATAGGCCGTTTTTGCCATTCCCCAAGAGTCAGTTCAACTGAATCTTCAATGTCGGAAAGAAACTGTTTCGCGAATTCCGAATTAAGCTCTTTATCGTATATAAAGAGCTGATCCTCAAAATTTATCTCCAGGCTCCTCACATCCATATTGCAAGTTCCCACGGAGGATATATCGTCATCCGCCAGGACCGTCTTCGTGTGTATAAATCCTTTTTGATACTGATATACTCTTACGCCTGCCCTTAGAAGGGACTCTACGTTCCCTCTGCTGCCCCAGTAAACAAGAAAATGGTCTTTTTTTGCGGGCATCAGAACTCTGACGTCAACACCCGCAAGAGCAGCGGTCATCATCACATTCATAAGCACGGGCCCCGGCACAATATAGGGGCTTGTTATCCATGCTCGCTCTTTTGCCCTTGAGATCATACTGAAATACCCCATCGATATTGAATGCCATGCATTGTCAATACCGCTTGCAA
>JAQVPO010000116.1 GCA_028702015.1 Synergistaceae bacterium
GTATAAGGCTCATAAATACAACGATGTGAAAGGTCACAAGATCGGTGAGAGTGAGAAATGCAGGTACGAATGCCACTAACATGCACCCAGTCTGACAGCAGAACAAGGTTTTCCTTAAATCCCATCTCTCAATTAAAGCCCCGGCAAAGGGTGCAAATAAAAAGACCGATATCGAGGCTGAAAAATCAATTATGCCAAGTGCGCTGTTAAGGCCTGTAAGCCTGAAGACAAGCCAGCCCATTGCGACCCTGTGCATCCATAGACCGGTCAGCGATATGGCCTGGGCCATAAAGAAAAGCCGGTAATTTCTGCTCCTCAAAGCACGAAGTGAATCAGGAATGACTATCTGCATCAAAAAACTCTATATGCTCACAGTTACAGAACCTGTGATTATTAAAACTACCCCTGCCCATTGCAGCCCGCGCAGTCTATCATTAAGCACAAAGTGACCAAAAAGCGCAGCAATGAACGGGCTGGTAGCAGTTATTGCCGTAACTACAGCTACCGGCATTGAATTGATGCAGGTTGTATAAAAGATGGAACCTAATCCAAGGCCAATGACTGCGGCCCCCAGGAAATAGGTCCAGCCCTTTACAGGCAGTCTGCGAAGCGGCATTACCATTTCTGGCCTGTACTTTACAAGCAAAAACCTGTATGACCATGAAATTATCAAAAAAACGAGAGCTCTGTAAAAAGTTATTTCTATAGGGCCAAGACCGGAGGTCTCCATTGCCATTTTGGTCAGAGGTGCCCCAATAGCCCAGGAGAGTCCGGCACCTATCGCAAAGAGGAAACCTTCCATAAGCCTTGAAAAACCTATCTCTTTGGCTCTGTGGTCATCCTTTTCAGGGTTATCACGGTCGCCACCGAACCTTAATAAAAGCAGCCCGGACAATACAACGATTATACCCAGTACTATCTGCATGGTTATCGGTTCACCCAGCATCAGCCAGGAGGTAAGCACAACAAACATCGGATACGAATTAGTAACAGGGACAGCAAGGCTTACACCTATTTTTTTTATGGCAATGAAGTAAAGCACGTCACCGACCAGATAACCCATCACCACATTCCCTGCTATGCAGAGAAGAGCTTTGGGAGAGGAGACTATAGGTATGCTCCCCTTGGTATAAACCAGAGCGATCGATAAAGCGAAAATAAAAAATGAAATCGACCGTACTGGATTTATTTCATTTGATGTGCATTTGGACACATCCATCCCTCGCCCCACCATTATCGGTGAAGCAGCCCACATTATTGCTGTAACGATACTAAGCAGAAAACCCCATAAAGGCATATACCAGCACTCCTCGTTGATCCGGTATATTGTATACACTATTTTCGTTTGAGACAATAGACATTATTACTGCCTTCTCCAAAGTGTAAATAGATTACACAGCAAAACCGGCAAAATAAATTGATCATTACATTAGATACTATTAACCTATAACCTATTTTAAGAAAAGAAAAGCAGGGAAAGAGGGATTATTATGAAGAGAGACATAACTATGCGCATTACATAAATCACTGTCATTTGCCAGAACGTTATAGGGATCGAAGAATGCCATACATGTATCCCTATCTCCGTAAGGTTTATCAGGCCTATCGTTACCAGGCATATACAAAGAAACCTGCCGGCCTCCGAAAAAAGTACCTGTGCATACGCTATAGCCAGGTACTGATCGATAAAAGCAAAGACAGATACTCCTCCGAGTATCTGAGCCTCGGGTGCTCCTAATTTTTCCAGCAGGAGAGAAATAGGATAGGCAATAATGTCAAGAAGAGGTGTCACATCCGCTATTGACAGAAGAAGCGTTCCAAACGTAATCATTAGAGGAATCGTGCCAAAAAGAAGAGGGATCGCGATGGAAAATGTTTCATGAAAGTACAGCCTTATGTTCATATGACGTGCTTTACTTATACCTCTCAGCAGTGCCCAGTCAAAAAGTGAATGTCCGTGTCTTGCTTCCTGCGGAGGGGCATCATAATTATCCGCACCTCCATGGTATGTTTCCGGTATTGAGGTCAGCGGCCATATTCTTGGGAAAATCAGTGCAAGCAGGAACATAGTCAGATAGACAGAAAAAACTATTTGAGGGAAAGCATACCTGAAATCAAGAAGCGTAGCTATTGCATATATATTGTATATACCTGTGAGAGAAAAACTTGTGACCATAACGGCGGCTTCCCTGTCACTGTAGTAACCGGCATTATGCATTTTTGCAGTGATCACTACTGCCATTGAACTGCTTCCCAGCCATGATGCTATACAGTCAACAGCTGAACGTCCAGGCACTTTGAAAAGAGGTCTCATTACAGGGCTTGCGTAGACTGCAACAAACTGAACGAGTCCGAAATCCATAAGCATTGGTGCAGTCAGGGACATTATGAAAGTAAGTACTATCAGTTTAGGTGCAAGGTTTAGAACTATAAGCTGGGCATCTTTAAATAAAAACCCAAACATCTCATTGTTTCCCCATAATGCAACCATCGCTATTGGGATACTGGCAAACCTAGCCACAAACCAGAAAGGATTGCAGATAAGATTCTCTTTGAACATCTGGTTTTTCATTATCCATTCAGGCCGGATTGAAGTCGCAGCCACACTCAGCATCATTGTGAGCAACGAGACGATCAGCACCAAATTTCCAAACTGATCTTTTAATAAATCCAGCAGGTATTCCTTGCCATGACCAATCAGAGTGTTAACAGTACCATGCCATTCAAACGGAAGTAAAAAAGCACATATGCCAAGCGTGGAAGGAATAACAAACAGAGAAATATTTCTAGGCGTCCTTGGGAATTGCTCCACCCCCCTTTGCTTATTAAATTATAACAGAACAATCAGACACAATAAATAAATAAAATTTATAATGTAAAAAAAAATAAAATAAATTTCATATAATTACGGCAGGTATATCTAAAGTCTGTATAACAACAGATGGCAGATCAAGCAATACTAGAATAGCAGCAGTCGTTGCTGTCTTCGGATGTTAACCGCCAAGATAAGCAAGCAGAACACCACCTGCAAGCACAGATCCTATCTGGCCAGCGACGTTGGCACCTACAGCATGCATAAGAAGGTAGTTTGAGGGATCAGCCTTTTGTCCCAGTTTTTGTATCGTTCTTGCTGACATTGGAAATGCGGAGATGCCTGCGGCACCTACCATAGGATTAATTTTTTTACCTTCGGGCAGAAAAAGATTCAGGAGCTTGGCAGTAAAAACCCCGCCTGCAGTATCAAGGACAAAAGCAACAAGTCCCATTGCTATTATTATCAGGGTACCTGTGTTTACAAATTTTTCTCCCGTCATTGTAGCTGAAATCGAAAATCCAAGAAGGATAGTTACTATGTTTGCAAGCTCATTCTGAGCTGCCTGTGACAGACGTTCAGTGACCCCGCTCTCCCTGAGAAGGTTCCCAAACATAACAAAACCCAGAAGTGACACAGAGGCAGGTGCTATAATGCCGCCAAGCAAAGTAATAATTATAGGGAAAAATATTTTTGATCTTTTGGTGACCGTCTTTGTAGGAGCAGGCATCCTCATGCGGCGTTCTTTTGCAGTTGTGATCGCCATTATGACAGGCGGTTGGATCATAGGGACCAGAGCCATGTAAGTATACGCAGCCACTGATATAGGCCCTAGAAGATGCGGCGCAAATCTGGTTGATACATATATTGAGGTGGGTCCGTCAGCTGCACCTATTATTCCTATGGAAGCAGCCTCATATATATTGAATCCCCAAAGAAGAGCAATGCCCATCGTCAGGAAAATACCCATCTGTGCAGTAAGCCCGAACAGAAAAACTTTCGGGTTGGCCAGAAGAGGGCCAAAATCACACATGGCACCCACAGCTATCAGGATCAGCAACGGAAGTATCTCTGTCGCTATACCCATCCGGAACAGCATAGACAAAGCCCCTTCTACAACTTCGCTTCCTGCCATCTGATCAAGTGCAGAAGAAAGGGGCAGGTTTACAAGCAACGTACCAAAGCCCATTGGTAAAAGCAGTGTAGGCTCAAAGTTTTTTTCGATTGCAAGATAGATCAAAAAAGCCCCGACAAGCATCATTACCATGTTCTGCCAGGTAACAGCTGCAATCATATTTGAGAAGAGATCCAACAAGACACACCTCCGGAAGTTCTTATCATTAAAGATAACAGGATTCTATAACTAATCTTGGTTTTAGTCTCGTCAAAGATACTTATATAATTTTGACTTGTAGACCTTAAGCGTCTTATAAGGAATCCGCATCTATATCCTTAAGAATCTCTTCCAGAGAAACATAATCTATTTTGCCAGTTGAAAGAAGAGGAATATTTTCCATGAACAATATTTTTTTGGGTATTGCGATCTCTGCAACTCCAAAGCCTGAGAGGGTCTGACGCAGCTCATCCCTCTTTAGGGCTTCCATTGAAGTAATCAGCGACAGTGTCTCACCTCTCGGACCGCCCTTAATCATAACTACGGCGTGCTTCTCCTCGGGCCATGCTTCTGAGAGCACTTCTTCCACGGCTGCAAGAGATATCATCTCTCCGCCGATCTTGGCAAATCTTTTAGCTCTTCCAAGTATCCTGACAAAACCTTCTTCATCTACACTGACAATGTCTCCAGTGTCATACCAGCCGTCCTTCGGAGGCTCAATAACCCCCGGCTTTGTCGCCCTCAGATAGCCAAGCATTATATTGGGTCCCTTAAGCCAGAGCCTGCCTCCTTCATGCACTCCGTCAACCGGCTCTATCCTGTACTGGATCCCTGCAACATACTGCCCCACCGTTCCGCTTTTGTGATGCGCATAATAATTATTGGCAACAACAGGAGATGCCTCTGTAACTCCATATCCCTCCGTGATCCTGATACTGAAGCGTTCAAACCAGATTTCCTGGGTCGAATGCCTCAGCTTCTCCCCTCCCTGTACAAGCATACGTATAGTAGCAAAGTCATAATTGTCAGGAGCAGCTTTCGCATAGCCTCCGAGGAAAGTATCCGTTGCAAAAAGAAATGTTATACGTTCGTCATAACAGAGCGTTGATATCGTCTTGTAATGAAGC
>JAQVPO010000117.1 GCA_028702015.1 Synergistaceae bacterium
CCAGCCCTTCCATCTGGAAAACGGCGCTCTGGAGAGATCATCAGGCGTTATTGTTCAGGAACTTGTCCATTCACTCAGGAATGCCGCTGATACAGATGCTTTTTACAGGAGCCTTCTGGAATTCCATCGCAAATACGGATCAGGACAATATGCCCTCAATAAAGCTTTCAGATGGGACGGAAAAATAGGGGAAATAATCCCCGTAACGCATACGGAGGAAATCTCCCTCGAAGGACTTGTCGGATATGAAGAGCAGAAAAAGATGCTTGCTGACAATACGGCAGCATTTCTTGAAGGCAGGCCGGCAAACAATGTTTTGCTGTACGGAGAGAGCGGAACGGGAAAATCTTCTACGGTGAAAGCCCTTCTGAACCGTTTCTCTCCCAATGGACTCAGAATGGTAGAGGTATACAAACATCAGATCGAAGACCTTGAGACGATAGTGGATATTATTAAGGGAAGAAACTATAAATTTGTTATTTTTATGGATGACCTCTCTTTTGAACATTTTGAGGTCGAATACAAGTTTCTTAAAGCATTTATTGAGGGCGGTCTTGAAAAAAGGCCAGAAAATATTCTTATATATGCTACTTCAAACAGACGCCATCTTATGAAGGAGACATGGGCTGACAGAGAAGACAAAAATGAAGACATGCACGAATCTGAAACGATGCAGGAGAGAATGTCTCTTGTTGACCGCTTCGGTCTCATGATCAGATACTTCTCGCCAGAACAGGAAGATTACCTCAATATAGTAAGGGCTCTTGCCCTAGAATATGCAGTAGAGGTTTCCGAAGAAGAACTGGTGATGGGAGCTATACAGTGGGAACTTAAACACGGAGGTTTTTCAGGAAGGGCAGCCAGGCAGTTTGTAGAATTTATAGCCGGGCGAAAGAGATGAAGTGCCCTTATAACTAAATAGATTTAAAAAGAAGAGAGTCCCTGGACTTCTTTCAGGGACTCTCTTCTTTATTATCAAGCAATATCTGCAGTCTGAAATCATTCAACGTATTGCTTAAGGTATCCGTAGCCTTTTTTATCCATTTCACTGAATGGGATAAACCGGAGAGAAAGACTGTTTATACAGAAACGCGTGCCGTTCGGGGAAGTAGGCTCTCCGTGGAAGACATGTCCCAGGTGAGAATTTGCTGTTCTGCTTCTTACCTCTGTCCTCCTCATTCCGAAAGAGCTGTCCTGAAGATATACTACAGTGTTCGGATCGATCGGCTTTGAAAACGCAGGCCATCCGCAGGGGCTTTCAAATTTATCTTTGGATGAAAAGAGAGGTTCTCCTGATATTACATCGACGTATAGCCCCTTTTCCCTGTGATCCCAGAACCTGTTGTTGAAAGGCGGTTCTGTGCCAGATTCAACCGTTACGGAGTAAGCTTCTTTTGAAAGCATTTTCTTTATCTCTTCATCATTCGGCCTTCTGTATTTTGCAGGGTCAACGATCATTTTTTCAACCTGAAGTATTTCTGCAGGAGTTATATGACAGTATCCACCCGGATTTTTATCAAGATAATCCTGATGGTATTCTTCAGCATCATAAAATGATTCAAGAGGTTTTATCTCAACTGCGAAGTTTTCATAACGCTTCTTTTCAATGGTTACTATATGATCGATTATTTTTCCAGAATTTTCATCTGTAAAATAGACGCCGGTCTGGTACTGGCTTCCTATGTCATTTCCCTGTCTGTTTTGAACTGTAGGATCGATTGCGGCAAAGAAAGCAAAAAGTATTGCATCAAGACTGACCTTGTCTTGTCTGTATTCAACACGCACTGTTTCACGATAGCCTGTTCTTCCTCCTGAGACTTCTCTGTACGTGGGCTTTATTGATGAAACACCATTTGCGTATCCGTTTGTTGCCCTTACAACTCCCGGAACTGTCTGCATCAGTTTTTCAAGCCCCCAGAAGCATCCTCCGGCCAGATAGATCACCCCTGTTCCTTTTTTTGTTATGTATGTATCATCCTTGAAAGAAATTTGCATCCTGGCTCCCTCCTTTGCTGCTTTGTAAGCTTCGGCAGTTTTTGCTGCTGCGTCAGCATCGGTTCCTGCCAGCGGCTGAAATATTGCCATAGTAATAACTGCAGAGAGGATCATTATTTGTATGGATGTCTTCATTGATATCGCCTCCTTGATGTGAGCGGATAGGACTCATCCACGGGGCTGTTGTTGTATATTCCATACTGAACCAGCTTTTTGATATACACATTTTACTTAAGATATTTTTTTCTTCTGAATATCCCAAGGCATACTATAACAACTATGATACTCAAGAAAATGACGTAAATGTATCCGTAATACCAGTGAAGCTCGGGCATGTTCTCAAAATTCATGCCGTACCAGCCAGCAATCAGAGAAAGTGGGAGAAATATTGCGGTTACTACTGTCAGCACTTTCATTACGATGTTTTGCCGGATATCTATCTGGGCCTGGTATGCTTCGCTTATCTGAAGGGAATATTCGCGCAGCATCTGTGTTTCCTGGCGAAGCCTATGTGCCCTGTCTGAAAAATGTTTTAATACCCGCAGAGAGGATTCTTCGAATATCTCATTTTTATTTTCAAGAAGTTCCAGCCCTACGTCTGAAAGCTGCGAATAATAATGGGAATGTGCAAGTATTTTTTTTCTTATTTCAATTATGTTGTACATGAAGCCTTCAATCTTATCGGACAGAACGGAAATCTCCAGCTTTGCCAGGCTGTCTTCTATTCCCTCAAGGTATCTCAGGTCATTTTCAACGAGTGTCTCCATGAAAGTGTAGAAAAAATGTCCTGCGGATGGTTCACGCCATAGTGCACTCTTTTCTATGTTTTCTAAGAGCAATCCTGTGAGTCCGGAACTGTCAACAAAAATTATGCCGGATTTGTTTATGTAATATGAAAATGCTGAATGTTTTCCAAAAGATTTTTTATCGGGGATAGAGAGAGTTCCCGAAAGCATACATTCATGAACTTCAGCTTTACAGAAGCGAGGTTTAGGGTACAGTGGCATGGAAAATCGGTCAAATTCAGGCGGAAGGGGATTTTTGCCGAATTCATCCGGGGTCAGCACTGCAACAAAAGGCTTAGGGATATCTCCGCCTGGTTCTATCTTTACAAGCTTTCTTTCTATTGAGTAATACACAGCCGGGTCCTCCTTAAAGGAGCAATTAATGTATTATCAGTCGTTCTTGGCCTGCTTTTTTTTATATCTCCAGATGTACGATACTATCAGAATACCGCATGATATTATCAGCAATATGGAAATCTTGCGGATCTCCTGGTGGATCAGTTCCTGATTGCTTCCCAGGAAGTAGCCGGTCAGCGCCAGTATTATCACCCATAGTCCAGATCCCAGCCCTGTATAGAAACAAAACTGTCCGACAGGCATTCTTGCAAGTCCTGCCGGCAGCGATATATACTGCCTTATTACAGGGATCAGTCTGCCTGTGAATGTGCTGATGTGCCCATGCCTGGCGAAAAACTGTTCTGCTTTGTCAAGTGATTCATGAGTGACAAAAAAGTACTTGCCATATTTTTCAAAGATGGGTCGTCCCCATTTTACGGCTATCCAGTAATTGAAGACCCCGCCAAGTATACTTCCTGTGATGCCTGAAAGAATTACCAGCAAGAGGTTCATTTCGCCTTTCCATGCCAGGTAGCCGGCAGGGGGAACTACTACCTCGCTGGGGAAAGGGAAAAAAGAAGATTCGAGAAACATTAGCCCAATGATCCCCGGGTATCCCATGTGCCCTATTACTTCAACCAGCCAGTTCACAAGTGAAGAAAACATCGCTGATAATTCTGACAAAGCTTCCAAATCTTATTTCCTCCCATTGACCTGAACCATGCCCTAAAATAATTGAGCAGAGCTGGGCAGTTAGTAAATAAAGTATTGTGCGCATACTTGCGCACTCATAGTAAGATAAACTGAAAAGTATCAAAAGTCTACAGAAATTTTTACGAAGTTATAAGACCCAGCTGTATTCAAACGGAAGATATTTTTGTTTGTATCGTACCCGAGTTTGAGATAAAATGCACGTTGAGAGCATGTCTCTCTTAGTATCAGGATGGAGGAATCGATTTGGAATCCAATACAAAGCTTGCTTTGGTGATCGCAGGTAATTTTTCAGGAGATGAAGAGAATGCTGATCCATGCTCTCTTTTAAATTATCTGCCGGAGGACATAGTAGATTGCTGCCAGCTGATTGAGTGGAGTTGCCAGCCCAGCAACCATTACTCCATGAAATTGACAGCAGAAATGGAGAGTATGTTTGAAACGCTGGTCTCAGATGGCTATACAGGCATAATCGTGATTTCGGGAAGCGGAGTCATGGAGGAGATGGCATATCTTATGGATCTTCTTTGGCAGCATCCGCAGCCAGTAATATTTGCCAATCTGATGGTACAGGGACGCGCAGGTCTTAAAGAAGGGCTGACAAATCTCAGATGTTCAGTGCTTGCGGCACTTTCTGAAGAAGCTAAGGATAAAGGAGTTCTGATCTGCTCAAGCGGCGAGCTGTTCGCAGCTTCAGAAGCGGTGATGGTGGATCCGGCAAGCCCTGAAAATACATTCCAGTCACCAGAAAAGGGTTCTGTTGGAAAAATGCTGAACGATGAGATAAGGTTCCTTCGAACCTTAAGAAGGCCCGGATTCCTTGCGAGAAAACCAGAAACCCCTGCAGCAGTAGAGCTTGTTTACGCATCTCTTGGAGGAGGGGAAAGGATAATATCTTCCCTGGCTTCGAATAGGGAGATCCAGGGTTTGGTCCTCGCAGGATTCGGTACAGGCAACGTGCCTCCTTCATGGGTCCCGCATATAAGGAATATCCTAAGAAAAAGGATCCCTGTGGCAGTCGTTTCAAGATGTTTTCAGGGACATGTGGACAAAACCAACTACTTTGAGGGGTGCTTCGTGAAATTGATAGAAATGGGCGTGATGTCGGAAGGAAAGCTGAATCCTTACCAGGCGAGAATAAAAATGGCGCACGGAATTGCAGCGGGACTTACAGAACAGGGCCTGAGCCTATAGATGTTAAACCAGCC
>JAQVPO010000118.1 GCA_028702015.1 Synergistaceae bacterium
TGCGACATAGAGCAGCGAGACCAGTGCGGCAACGGAAAGAAGCGCTCCTGCCAGGTGGCTGAATCCGCTTGCCGGCTCACGAAAAAACTTGCCCATTAGATATCCCTCCCGAACTCTTCTGATCCGCATACCTGCATCCCGCGGGATGTCATTTCTGCTATAAAATCTATGCCAAGCTTTTCAAATCCTTTAACGGAACTTGTAGTGTCAGTAAGCAGAACGATCTTTTTTATATCTTCCGTGCATGAATTATATGCCAGATCTCTCACGCTGTTTGCGACACAATGTGAAAGGGCCTGCCCGGATATTACCATTATATCAGCCTCGTGAAGTCGGTTTATGAGTTTTTCGTTGAGCATAGTGGAGGGATCTCCGGGGTCCTCAACATCGGCTTTCAGGGCCGAATAGTGTTCGGTCCAAATATTGAGACCTTTTAAGCTGTAGTCAACAAGGGAAAAATTTCCCTCCCATTCAAGAAGCACATCATAAACAGGTTTTGTTACACAGTGCCCCCAGGATCCTATCAGGCAGTGGGGAGGCCATATGCAGAGTACATATCGATTGTTTTTTTCAAGCTCTTCCACATAGTGTGCTGCCCTATCCATGTGATCTGGGACAGTTGTCCGCCAGAGGCCCTTTTTCAGGTCCTCTTTTGTTATAAGTGTATAAGGAGCGGGATGTCTGCCTTCAGGATCCAGCCAGAAGATAGGATGCGCAATGTCTGCGAGACGGTGAGTATCAAGAGTAACACTTATATGACAGATCTTGTTCCTCAGTCTCTTTATAGTCCTGGCAAGCCTCTTCGAATCCTCTTCTGCGCCCGGGACGTAAAGCGCTCCTCCGCGGCTGCAGAAATCATTCTGAGGATCGACTATAAGGAATTCAAGCTTTATGCCGTTCATCAAGTGGCAGTCCCCCCCGGGTTATGTGGCAACACTCCTTTAATGTTATCACTTCCGGGCTGTAAATGTTTAGCCAATATCGCACGGGCTGTATCATGCGGAAGGATAAAAGATTCCCGGGGAGTTTATGTATGAAGAGCGTTATCAGGCAAAATTAAGGAATCTGCTGTGTTTGCCGACAGCTTTAAGCAGGCCTTCGATGTCGTTTTCAAAGACTTCTCCGATGTTTCCGATACGGAAGGTCTCAACATCTGATATTTTCCCCGGATATAAAACATATCCTTCGGCCTTGATAAATTCATAAAAATCTTTGAAGCTGAAACCCTGGCTGTCAGGATAGAGGAAAGATGTTATGACCGGCGATTGTATTTCAGCTGAGAGAAGTGCCTTGAAGCCAAGAGACTCCATCCCGGCAACAAGTTTGTCATGGTTCGTCTTGTAGCGCTGGTATCTGGCAGCAATGCCTCCCTCTTCCTCAAGCTCCTTCATTGCTTCGATAAATGCTCTTACAACATGGGTGGGAGAAGTAAAACGCCATTTTCCGCTGTGGTCCTCCATCGTTTTCCACTGGTCATAGAGGTCAAGAGCCAGTGACCGCGCAAGCCCTGCGCATTCTTCAAGCGAGTCCCTTCTGGCAATGATGAATCCAAATCCCGGAACTCCCTGAACGCATTTGTTTGCGCTGCTGATCATAAAATCAACGCCTATCTCATCGACATAGAAGGGTACTCCACCGAAGCTGCTCATCGCATCGACGATGTATATTTTCCCGAGCTTCTTGACGATTTCTCCGATCCCTTTTATGTCATTCATAATTCCTGTTGTAGTTTCGCAATGCACAACTGCGACATGTGTTATTGCGCTGTCTCTCTCAAGATGTTCTCTAAGCTCATCAAGGCTGAAGCTTTCAGTCTCTTTTGCTGAAAGCTTGGATGAGGCTATTCCAAGAACCTTGGTCATCTGTAAAATTCTTCTGCCGTAAGCCCCGTTTTCCAGTACAAGGATTTTTCCGTTTTTGGGAATTACACTTCCGATCACCGATTCAACAGCGAATGTTCCGCTGCCCTGCATAAGTATGGCAGTGTGTTCTTTCAGGGCCGCATCGTTGGATACAGCTAAAGAGACAAGATCCTTCCTCAGTTTCTGTATCAGTGAATTGTAATCCTCATCCCATGTGCACCAGTCCCTCTGCATTGCTTCCTTTACTGTCCTGGTTGTCGTGATCGGCCCCGGGGTCAGCAGAAGGTATGGGTTTTCCATTATTATTCCTCCATTTCCGATACTCATTAAAGTCTGCTGTTTATTTCCTCGATAAGCTCCGGCAGCTCACAGAAACTGTCGATGACAAAATCTGCTCCAGCAGAGCGGAATCTTTCTTCAGCCCTTGCTTTTCTGGCGGATATTTCTTTTTCAGACATTCTGCGAGAGTCATCAAAAGATATCCCAGTTTCACTGCTTCCGCTGAGAACTCCGATGCTCCAGACTCCGGCATTGCATCCTTCTTTTATGTCGCTTACTGTATCTCCTACTTTAATGACGCATTTCGGCGGGAAGATGCCCAGTTTTTCCATGTTTTTGAATATCATATATGGGTATGGCCGTCCAAATCTGACCTCATCGGGAGTTACCAGTGCATCCGGCCCATAACCGGATCTCAGGGCAGCTGGAGCTACAATGTCCATCATTTCCGCCGTATATCCGGTTGTCGAACCTATTTTCAATCCGCTCTTCCTTATGCTGGAAACAACTTCAACGATGCCATCGATAGGCTCGCAGTAATCCGGAAGGATCTCCATGAGCGCAGGCTCAAAGTCAGCGTAGAATCTGAGCACGTCATCTTCTGTAAAACCCCTTCCGTTACGCTGCTCAAAAGTGTCTGATATGCGTTTCATTTTCAGGATCTCTCTGATATGGTCGATCTTCGGCAGCCCCATGGGCTCTCTGGCCTCATCGATACTTATCTCTATGCCATGCTTTGAAAAAATCGCTGCAAAAACATTCAGCGGAGCAAAGCACCCATAATCAACGGTTGTTCCTGCCCAGTCAAGAATGACTCCGCGGATACGTCGGTTTTCTTTATTCATTGCTGCACCTCTCCAGATAAAAATTTTTGTTTCTCTGCCTGTTTTTTTGCGGAAACGATTTCATAAAAAAGACGAACAGTTACATTTATAAGGATCACCAGAACGGAAAGAGCGGCTGCAGGCGCAATATCCCCGGCATCTTCCATATTTACGATGGCGACTGAAGCCAGCTTGAAATCAGCAGGATATAAAAAAACTACGGCTGATATAGTTACCATTGCGTTCACAAAGAAGAAGACAGCTATCTCGAAAAGAGCATCTTTGCACATTGGGACTGTGACCCTTGCAAGCGTCCTGAATGGCGGTACCGACATGGATTCAGCAACTGACTCGATCTCTTTGTCCAGTTTTTTCAATGCGGATGTTGCTGTCACAAATGGAACGGAATAAAAATGGACAATATTTGCTAGGATCAGGATGATGATAGTTCCATATATGAAACTCAGAGGATTGAAGTCGGAATTGAAGAAAAAGATGAATGCGAGTCCTATTGAAAGCCCGGGCAGAGCAAGAGGGATAATAGAAAATAAATAGCTTGTCTGCCGTAAAATGCTGTATCCTCTAAGTTTCTCAATAAGCCATGCATTCAAAAAAACAATGACCGTTCCGAAAATTGCGCTCAGAGAGGCGGTGATAAGGCTGTTGAAGAAAGAGCCCAGACCTCCTGTCGCCGGGCTGTCCACTGTAAAATGTTCAAGTGTGAGCCCCATGTTATATGGCCAGGCCTTTATCACTGAAGCCATAAAGACCGCAGCAAAAAGGATAACGATGAAAAAATTTATCGTCATACAGTAAAACGTCAGGCAGCGATCCCTTAATTTATTAGGTATTATCCTGTATTTCATGCTTTTGGATGAAATAGTGTCTCTGTTCATAGACTGGGTCATCCTGTCAGTTATGAACATTATCACGGCTGGGATCATCAGCAGGATGCCGACGACTGCGCCCATTCCGAAGTTCTGCTGTCCTACTACCTGCTTGTATATATCTGTTGCCAGGACATTAAAGTTGCCGCCGACCACCTTGGGTGCTCCGAAATCAGAAAAACAGAGGGTGAACGATGTCATCAGCGCGCTTATTATGCCGAATCTTGCTCCGGGCAGGATGACCGTCATGAAGGTCCTCTTTATGCTTGTGCCCATGGCCCTGGCCGATTCATAGAGCCTGTTGTCGGCATAGGAAAGCGTTACATAAAGAATAAGAAAAGCCTGCGGGAATGTATAAAAAATCTCGCTGATTATGATGCCCATAGGTCCGTAGAGCGGGAATCTGATTCCTGACATCGCAGTAATTATTCCCTTATTGCCTATCAGATAGATAAGAGCTATGCCAAAGACCATTGTCGGCGCAAAAATCGGCATCATTGCCATGAAACGAAAAATTCTTTTAAAGGGGATATCCGCTCTTGTGAGGGCATACGCGTAAACGAATGCAAGAAAAACAGCGATGAGGGATGTCCCGAGGGAAATGATTACAGAATTCCACAGCGATACGGCCATGCCCGAAGAAGAAAAATATTCAGCAAAATTCCTAAAACCGATATATTCACCTGAATTACTTTGAAATGCTTTCATAAAAAGAGCCGCCATAGGACAAATGACGGCTGTGAAGAGGAATGCCAGGCTGAATATCAGAAGGGATATCTCTATTGTGTTTTCTGTTTTTATCTTTCTCACTATGCGCTCTTAAGTGCGATAACTTTATCGCTCGGAATATCAATATAAATACTGCTTCCCCGTCTGAAGGGGATCTCCGTGCTGTGTTCAGATGCTATATCTGCCATCAGTTCCTCTCCTGTCTCTGACTGAACAGCAATACGGTAGAAGGAGCCTCTGAACTCAACATCGGAAATGACACCCTGCATAAAATCCTTGGAACTTCCTGTCGTAAAGAGCCTGAGGCTCTCAGGCCGTATAGCGCAGCGGTGGTCATTGAGGAAGTTGGCTGTCCCTACAAAATCCGCAACGAATCCATTTGCAGGATATTTATATATGTTCTGAGGAGTATCTATTTGCTCTATCCTGGCATCGTTCATAACTATTAT
>JAQVPO010000119.1 GCA_028702015.1 Synergistaceae bacterium
AGATTAGAAGGAGCTTCATGCGGATCAGGCTTCTCAATCAGCCCGCGCACCCTGTAAACCCCAGGCTCAATTTCTTCGGCATCAACTATTCCATACCTCGACGTATCTTCTTCGTCAACTTCCTCAAGGCTCAAAACAGAACCATTATATTTTTCTCTGACTGATTCAAGCTGTGCCAGCACGGTCGGTTCAGCTAGCATTACATCATCGGGCAGTAAAAGACCGAAGTATTCTTCTTTGCAGAACTCTTCTGCGCAAAGCACTGCATGTCCCAGTCCAAGCGGTTTTTCCTGAAGGGTATAATAAAAATCAGCAAGTTCCGGAATTTTTTTCAATTCTTCCAGCAGATTTTTTTTACCTTTTTCAATGAGATGATCTTCAAGGCATGGGGAGTGCTGGAAGTACTGAAATATTGTCTCCTTTCCAGTACCTGTAACAAAAATTATTTCCCTGCACCCTGAAGCTACCGCCTCATCGACTCCATGGTGGATAAGCGGTTTGTCAATAAGAGGCAGCATCTCTTTCGGGATATCCTTTGTTACTGGCAGAAACCTTGTGCCAAGTCCGGCAACAGGAAAGACAGCTTTTCTTATGTGGTCAAAAGCCATTTAACAGCCCCCAGTAAATGCAATCTCAAGTATAGTCTTTTCAAGCATGTCAGCTGCAGCATTCATGAGATCATGGTCTCTTGATTCAACAAATATTCTGATAAGCTGTTCTGTGCCTGAGGGCCTCAGGAGCATTCTTCCTTTGCCTTCAAGCATTTTTTGCACAGCGTCCTCTGCTTTTTTTAGCCTGCAGTTTCCCAAAACTCTCTCTTTGTTTTCTATTTTGAGATTTCTGAGTACCTGAGGATATCTGTCAAACCTGTCAGAGAGGGTAGAGATGTCTTCTTCAAGATCAGATATCGCTTTCAGGAACAAAAGGCCGGAACATAATCCGTCACCTGTATTTGCATAGTCAAGAGCAATAAGATGTCCTGACTGTTCCCCGCCTACCCGGCATTTTTCCCTGCGCATAGTATCGAGGACATACCTGTCTCCTACGCAGCATCTGAAAACCTTTATTCCATCTTTCCTAAGCAGGTCCTCAAGCGCCATGTTGCTCATAACTGTTGCTACAACTCCTGATCCAAGCATTCCCTGCTTTGAGAGCCAGCGGCCTATCACCCACAGCATAATGTCGCCGTCAATTATCCTGCCCTTCTCGTCGCACATCAGCACCCTGTCTGTATCTCCGTCATAAGCTATTCCTATATCAGCCTTCTCAGCTAAAGTTTTTTCTCTCAGAAAATCCATATTTGTGACTCCGACACCTGAATTTATATTCATACCATCCGGTTCGTTGGCAAAAATGGCAACGCGGCCCTTCCAGTTATTAAACAGAGGTCCTACCAGTGCAGATGCTGCACCATTTGCCGCATCTACCATGATCGAATATCCCTTGTTCTCAACCTTATCCATTATGCCAAGAAGAAAATTCAGGTATTCATCTGTTAAATTCGGAGCCTGACAGATCTTTCCTATGTTTCCATGCGTAGGCCGTTCTGTCTCTTCCTGGATGTCAAAAAAACCTTCTATTTCAAGTTCTTCTTCATCAGAAAGCTTAAAACCTTCCCCGTCTAGAAATTTGATTCCGTTATACTCAGCGGGGTTATGTGAAGCACTGATAACAGCTCCTCCGTCAAAATCACCGGACGCAACGGAATAGCTCACCCCCGGAGTCGGTATTTCGCCTATAATGTAGACATCGCCTCCAGCCGAGGTTATCCCGGCTGAAAGCGCATATTCGATCATTTTTCCTGAATATCGTGTATCCCTGCCAACGGCTATTTTAGGCTTTCCTGCTTTCCTTTTTAAAAGAAAAAGTGTGAATGCCCTGCCCAGTTTCATTGCAGTTTCTGGTTTCATCATCCCGCTGTTTGCTATGTCTCTGACACCGTCAGTGCCGAACATTCGCCTTGACTTACTCTTTTCCACCAAAGCAGCCACCCCTTAAATATTTTTCCTTAGACAAAATCTATCAAAAGTTTTTCATAAAAGCCTTGCCCAGGTAAAGCTATTTTTTCTTTTCAGAATATCAGAAGCCTTTTTCATTCAACAGATGTAACGGTTACCTGTTCAGGTTCTATCCTCAATATCTTGAAATCGGATTTGAGGTTCTTTACAAGAACAGGCAAAACAAGCTGCTTTGAGACAATATTCGATACATCTACATAAAGATCACATGGTACAGATACAGATGAAAGATCATCAATTTCCGTTTTGGCCCCCTGAACAGTAAGCTTGACCGACTGCGGAGAGAGTTTCCATTCTTTTCCCTGAGCAGCTCCTTCAGTCATGACAGCTACGTTGCTGAATGTTTTCTCAGCTAATTTTTTTCGAATGTATATCTCTACCCTTGCCCTGTCCGGGCCGCTTATTTCGACTTCAGGAGTCATTTCTACAGGCTGCAGCGGAAGCATCAGGTTCAGGTTCTGGTCAAGGCCGGAGATATCAACAGGAGGCAGAACAAGGGATGTCATTTTTTTAACCGCAGTACTCTTCCCTCTTATAGCTACGCTTTGAGGTATGACCTTCACCGATTCAAGCTCATATCCTTCTGCAGGAGCACCTACAACAGAGACCTCGACCGGAATGCTTTCTCCAAGTATTTCATTTTCAAGCGATACTTTTACATCTGCCTGTTTAGGAGTAATAGTTATCCTGTCTGCATTTCCTGAAGTGCTTGCCACATTAACAGGGAGGATCATACTCTCTCCGCTGATTATTTTAGGACCGGGGATAACTACTTCAATAGTCTGGACCGCAAGCACATCAGATTCAGGACCGCTTATTACTGCTTCCTTGGGCAGTATTGCTGCTGATGATACTACCATTCCTTCCGGCAAATTTCCCTCTACCCTATAAGATATATTTACAGTTCGTTCGACATGCCTGAATATTTCCACATCAGCAGTTGATGGCTGCCAGCTTCTTACCCTAACAAAAGGGGGAGTGTTGATGCTGATAGGGAGACTGTATTTTCCCGGCTGCAGTCCCTGCAGGTCAACTCTGCATGAAATGTCGCTCTGCTCTACTCTGGAAAGAGCATTTAACCTTCCAACAAGCTTTATTTCAACTTTTCTTGTATTATCATACATCGAATACCCTCTCTGAAGATTAAGGTACTCAATATTCGCAGACATTGAACGAGTCCCGTCACTGTTTCCGTCCCATGCAACGAATGCCCAAAGCATCAGAGAAATTGCCATAGACACTGCAAAAAGGCCAAAGTTAGCCCTAAGCCTTCCTGTTCCACGTATATTGACCCAGCGATTTAGTTTTTCAAAATATTTTTTTGATACTTCATGCACCTTCTGAAGTTTTTTTTGCCGTAACATGCGGTTATTATCTTTATTCTCCATTGGAAACACTCCCCGGCCACTGCTGCACGATCTCTTCTCTCAGCCTGTCCATGAAGTTTGAGCCCCTGCCTTCATAACTGAAATAATGGCCGCATATACTTCTAAGCTGTGCTTCACTCAATGGTTTCGAAAGACGGCCTCCTACTGCAACCGTTATTTCTCCTCTTTCTTCTGAAACAGCTATGGCAAGTGCATCAGACATTTCTGTGACCCCCAGTGCGGCCCTGTGTCTTGTTCCGTACCATCTTGAAATATCGGTTTTTTCCGTGAGAGGCAAATAACAGCCTGCTGCTATTATATTATGCTGGTCTATAACAACCGCACCATCGTGAAGAGGTGTTCCAGGCCAGAAGATAGATACCATCAATTCCTCTGTTATATCTGCTTTCAGAGAAACGGCAGTCCTCCATACTTCTTTAAGGCTGGTATTTCTCTGAAGGACACAGAGAGCTCCGATTCTCTGTGATTTACAGTAAAGCATGGCTTTAGTAAGGTTATCTGCCTTTATGTCTACCATCTCTTCATTTTTGTCAACCTTCCACAAATGTCCTTTGCCAAGTTCTTCAAGCATATGTCTCAGTTCTGGCTGAAATAAGATAGGGATTACGATAATAAAGGCACTTAAAAGTTTTCCAATTATCCAGGAGAGGCTTCTGAGTTCAAGAATATTCGCCAGGGCGCCAATCAGCCCTATGATCATTACCCCTCGTATTAACTGCATGGCACGGGTTCCGACCAAAAGCAGAAGAACTCTGTAAATTATAAAGGCAACTATGAAAATATCTGGGATATCCTGCCAGCGCAGGTCGAAAAACGGCAATGATAACACCTCCTTTTATAAAAACTGCATATCTTCCCAGCTGCAATCAGCCTGTGTGTTCAACAAAGAAGCTGTCTTCAGCATGCTGAAACATTATATTTAAGAACTAAGCAAGCACTGATTAGTATTATCACTCACTGTCCCCTGAGTTTTCTCAGGATAGCAAGATTTCCCTCATCACCGATCCCCTCTTTGGGTGTTTCAAGTATAGCAGGCACATCCTGAAACCTGTCATCGTTTACCAGCATTGAAAAAGGATTCAGTCCTATTTCTCCTTCTCCCAGATGCTGATGCCTGTCTTTTTTGCTTCCTTTCTCCATCTTGCTGTCGCTGAGATGCCAGCATTGTATCCTTTCAAGACCAACGTTCTTTTGCAGTATGCCAACAAGCCTGTTGTATGAATCATGTGTTCTTATCTCGTATCCTGCGGCAAAAACATGACAGATATCAACACAGAAACCTATGCGCGGATGATCTTCTACAAGATCAAGAAGAGCAGAAAACTGCGATATGTCACTGCCCAGCACCGATCCCTGCCCGGCCATCGTTTCAAGCAGTATCCTTACCTTCATTTCAGAGGTAACATCAATTATTTTCATCAGTGATGCCGATATCTGTTTTAAGGCTTCTTTTTCAGGCAGATTTACAGCAAAACCAGGGTGGAGAACAACATCGCTGATGCTTAAATTGTGGCATCTCTCCACTTCAGATACCAGCGCCTCCTCGCTTTTGGCCCTGATTTCATCTGCACCTGCAAGATTTATCAGATAAGAAGCAT
>JAQVPO010000120.1 GCA_028702015.1 Synergistaceae bacterium
GGAACCTCCGCTTTAAAAAGCTGTGTTACACTCATACCCAGCATAGGAAGCAGAGCCAGTGTCAGAACTACTATGCCCATACCTCCCAGCCACTGTGTCTGTGCTCTCCACATAAGGATGCCCCTAGGATTAATTTCTATGTTGGTCAGTACAGTTGCTCCTGTGGTCGTGAAGCCGGACATAGCTTCGAAATAGGCATCTGTGAAGGAGTGCAGATAGCCGCCTATGAGGTATGGCATACAGCCCTGAAGGGAGGCAAAGACCCAGGCCAGTGCCACAGCGGCAAAGGCCTCTCTTGTCCCCATATCCTTCGCCTTCGCCTTGTAACCGATCAAAAAAAGTATCAGGGAAAACAGAGAGCCTGCTGCGATAGAAGCGGCAAAAGCCTTAATATCACTGCTGCCGTCCTTGACTGCCCATCCAAGCGGCATCAGCATGCTCAATGATATCAGAAAGACTATAAAGGCAAGGAATCTTGCAACTATCCTGAACTTCACCTTACTGATTCCCCGAGAACTTCCAGTACCTTCGGCATCGTATCAGCAGAGGCAAAAGCAACGATCTTATCTCCTTCTCTAAGTTCAGTCCTTCCGGTAGGGATAAGCAGTTCCTGATTTCTTTCGATAAGCCCTATTATTGAACCAGAGGGCATATGAAGATCCATCAGGTTTTTACCCACTGTGGGAGATCCCCCGGAAAGGGTCAGTTCAAGCGCCTCAGAACTTATCTCTTCAAATACTGTAAGCACTCTGGACGAGCCGGGATAGCGCACGTACCTTATAATGACCTGGGCAAGAGTCTGGTTTCTGTTCACAATGGAATCAACTGGAATGTGTTCGGTCATTCCGAGGTAATTTGATCTTTTGACCACAGCGATGCTCTTAGAGACACCTAAAGTCTTGCCGAGGACTGCAAGCATAAGGTTTGTTTCATCCTGGTCAGTTGCAGCTACAAAGCCATCCGCTTTGTCAACACCTTCGGAAACAAGCAGTTCCGAATCGGCTCCGTCTCCGCATATTACCATCACTTCAGGAAGCTCTGCAGCAATACGTTCACTCTTTGCCCTGTCTTCCTCGACAATGCGGATATCTATCCCGGGCGTCCTGGTTGCAAGACGCTGCGCAGTCTGAAAACCAATTTTTCCTGCCCCGATTATAAATACTCTCCTGAGTTTTTTCGAAAGAGAGGGCTGGAAGAGAGACTCCAGTTCATGGACCTGGTCTCTGTAACACATCGAATAGCATATGTCGCCGGGAAGGAGAACATCTTTGGCTTTGGGGACAAAGCTTTTGCCGTCCCTTTGTATAGAGACGACCAGTGTTATAAGTTTTGGGTTTTTCTGTCTTACCTCGTATAAGGGCATCTCTTTTATTACTGAATCCTCTGCTATCCTGAAAACATATATACCGGCCTTGCCTCCGGCGATCTCAACCGCATGAATAGCTCCTCTTACTTCGAGCAGTTCCTCCATTTCCCTCGCAACAGATCTTTCCGGAGAGATAAGCATATCTATTCCCAGATCCTTTGCCCATCCCTCGTTATCGGTGAATTCAAGGCCCACTGCCCTGGCGATGACATGGGGAACGCCCATTTTTTTAGCTATCCAGCATGCCATTATATTGACTTCGTCTTTATTGGTACAGGCTATCAGAAGAGAGACATCTTCATTTCCTGTTTTTACTCCTGTCTTTTCAAGGACACTTGGTCGTGCTCCGTTTCCTCGTACGACCATGACATCAAGGTCGTTCTCGACACGCGCAGCCCTCTCCTCGTCCTCTTCTACAACAATAATATCGTGCCCGTCAGCAGACAGGTCTTTAGCAACACTGTAACCTACTTCTCCGGCCCCAACCAGAACGATCTTCAAAGCTATTCCGCCCTTCAGGATAAGTCAGTAATCAGGGAAATGACCCTCTACCGCAGATATCTTATAGCACCATTGATGATAAAAGCAAGTCATCAGGAGGATCTGCGGACAAATGCTGGATCGGCATCAAAACGAGCAGAGGCGGCAGGTAGACCCGCCGCCCCTTAAGTATTCGATACTCTTTAAAAAGAATCAGCCAAGTTATGCCTTATGCTTTTTCTTTTCAGCTTCCATTGTCCTTTTAAGAGCCCACGCAAAGGACCCGAAACCCACTAGTATGCATATTGCCATATTGAGCTGCCACATATTTATTTCCTCCTTTTCCATTCCAGCCAAGGTTAATCGATCTTGTTGGAATGTACAAGTTTCTTTGCCATTGCTCCGTTAAGAGCAAAGAGGATCACGGCAAGAAGAGCCCACTCTACTACCATGGAACCTGGCGTATAGGCGTATTTCTGCAGCGGCCAGAATTTGAACCATTCCCCTGGATACCAGCTTGCAGCATCCCATACCCACCAGCCCCAAACAAAGGCAAAAATAGCGGGGAAGAGTTTTATAATTGTCCACATCCATTTGACATGCATGTCTGAGCAGGGTTCGATATCATCTTTCCATAGTTTTTCTACACCGAATTTCATAGCAGCGATCGAGTAGAAGAGTCCGACCATGAGAAGCGCTACGCCCCAGACCATGTCCTGGTTTTCAAAGATGCCGTTGTCAAGAGCGGACCAGGTCCCTACGATGAGGAAGAATGCCGTAACAAAGACTGTTGCCTTCGGACGGCTGAAGCCCATGTCCATCAGGTTGCGGCATCCAAGCTCGACCATGGCGATAACAGAGCTCAGTGCTGCTGAGAAAAGCGCTATGAAGAAGAGAACTGCCATAAGGAACCCGCCTGTTGTATGGGCAAAAAGGTTAGTCAGGTTGACGAAGGTAAGTCCGTTAGCTCCTGATTTCATTACTGCCATAGGATCGGGGGCAAGGGCAAAAACTGCAGGAAGCACGACCATACCGGCGAGCATTGCTGCGACCATATCTCCGAATGTCGCGGTAAAGGCGTTGAGCATTATATCTTCGTCCTTAGCTGCATAGACGAAATAGACATGGAACATTCCCCAGCCAGCTCCTGATGACCAGGCCGCCTGGGTAAAAGCTGCAAGCCATACCCTTGGGTTCGCAAAGTCAGCTGGTACGATATGGTACATATACTCAAGACCCTTCCAGGCCCCGGGGAGCATAAGAACGCGTACAAGAAGGATAGCGAGAAGGATAAAGACTGACGGGATCATTATCTTGTTTGCCTTCTCAATTCCGCCCTGGACCCCGCGTGAAATGATAGCAGCCGCGATAAGGACAGCAGCCACAAACCACATCCAGGCTTCCGTAGCGGGAGGAGTCATTGCAAAATTCTTCCAGACCTCGGAAGTCAGTTCTGTACCGCCTGCCTGTACCTGTGTAAGGAAGCCGGTGAATATAAGCGAGAGATATTTCATGACCCAGCCGAGAACAACTACGTAGTAGCAGCCGAGCATAACACAGACCATTGCGCACCAGGCGCCTACCCAGGCCCAGTTGTCGCCCAGAAGCACCTTGAAGGCTCCGGCGTTTGCCATACGGGTCTTTTTACCAAAAACGGATTCAGCACAGATAAGAGGTACTGCCCAGACGAATAATGCAAGGAAACAGATAAGAATGAACGCGCCACCATTGTTGCCTGCTACTTCACGTGGGAAACGCCATATATTTCCCGTACCGACCGCCATGCCAAGAACTGTTGCGATGAGTCCCCAGCGGCTTCCAAACTGATCGCCGCCCTGTTTGATTTCAGCCATACGTTTGACCTCGCTTTCTTATCGGTATTTCTGCTTTTTTGGATTAAGGATAAAAAGTAAAAAACGAAAGTGGTATTATACGGGTCTGAATACAGACAAAATTGCCTTATAAACCTCCTTTCTCAGTTACAGCCAATAAATTCCAATATATATACAAAATAGATATTCAGAACCCGACACTCATAGAGCTTATCATATATGAACTTTATTATCAATAATATAAAAATTAAAAACCTGAGTCTTTTCTAAGGGATGCTCTTCGTGAAATATTTAAATAATTTAATAAAACTAGTTTTTTATACTAAAATACAGATATAATATAAAATATTTATTATTTTTTGTTTCAAAACTTTTTAAAAGTACGCATCAATAATTTCACCCTACAATACCATCAAATATTATTATTTACACAAAATTTACAGACATACACTTGCTCGATCAAATTTTCCAGAAACTTGCGGAGTTTTTTACGGTTTATATTAATTTGAAGTGAATTTACAGTGCAGACAGGAAAACCCTACTTGCAAACAAGCAGGTGTTTGCAGAAAAAATAGGGCCATTAGAGATAAAAATATTCTTAATACATATTTTATTAAACAAAAATAAACAAATATCTTTAATTTCAATGACGCACAGATAAATATTCAACAAATAGATATATAACATCTAATTTTTTAATTTTATTTCGGTCTTTTCCTTAAGGTTTTTTTCTAATTTTATCAGTTCATTTCTTGTATCAGAGTCCATATTTTTCATCATTTCATTACGATAGAGCATACCTATTTCGTTTCTGGAAAGCCCCGGGTGCGATTCGAGTTCTGTGTATGCACCCACCTTTTTGTCCCGGAAGAATACATCGAAATCGGCAAAACGCTGTCCCATTTCGTTGTATTCCAGTCCCATCGCGATTTTCTTTATCTCCTTTACTTCCATCGGGGTAAATATTTTTACCATATATATTGGCACACTCATCAGAGCCATAGCCTGGTCCTTGCCCCATCTCTCTGCAAGCACTACTCCAATCTGCAGACCCTGGGTAGCCATCCAGAGCCTCTGTCTGTGGAGATCAAAAAATCCGTTCGCATCATAAATTTTTATTTCGATGTCGTTCCAGTCCGGAGTTCCCAGTGCATCTCCCAGATATTCTATTCCCCGTATACTTAGATACTGTATTATTGCTCCCTTTGACCTGTTATGTATAAGCAATGCCTTTTCATACATATCACCGGCAGAGATCGCCCTGTTTATGGCCTTTTGTGTGAAATATATGACTGACGATGTTCCAGGTATGTAGTTTCGGAA
>JAQVPO010000121.1 GCA_028702015.1 Synergistaceae bacterium
CTTCCATATCCATTATCAGAACCTCACTTCCAAAAGTCTGAGCCCCTTGCCCTGGAATTTTGCAGGAAGCTCTCTTCTGTCTCTCTTTATGCGTATGAATATCGCCAGGTTCCTGTCCATCGAAAAATCTTCTTCTGCATTTCTGTAGACAGGCTTTTCCCCATTTACAATGTCAAATATTTTACATTTATTGTCGCTGTCTGTAAAGTAGCCTTTAGACCTGATTATGTCTTTGGGAAGCTCTTCAAGCAGTTCCCTGAATTTATCCGGATTTCCCTCCCAGAAGATGCTGTAGGAGGCAAGCTTGTCAGGCGGGAGGAGGTGGGCGTCCATACTGCTGAGTTCATCGGCTATAAATTTTTCCCATTCTTTCCATTCAGGTATTTCTTGCGCTTTTTCGGTCTTTTCGTCACAGGAAAGGAAGATGTCCCATGAGACTTTACCGTATTCGGCAGAGGTTATTTTTGCCTGAGGGTTTATTTCGCTTACGTGTTTACGGAGCCTGGCAAGTTCTTCTTCGGATACGAGGTCTGTTTTGTTTATCACTATGTGTGTAGCTGCTTCTGTCTGCCTGATGACTGCGTTGAACATGTCGAGCCAGTTCTCAAAGCGCAGGGCGTCTACAAGGCAGACGTTGCCTTCAAGTTTGTAGAAGTCACTCAGCCTGCCATGTCCCAGGTCACGTTTGATGTCGGTGGTGTCGGCTGCGCCGCTTGCTTCTACAAAGAGCACTGTCGGGTCGCACTGGCTGAATATGGTGTACAGGGCTTTAAGAAAGTCACCCTTGGCACAGGCGCAGAATATCGAGCCCCTGCTTATTTCTATTATCTCAAGTCCTTTTCTGCGCACGACATCGCCGTCTACTCCCGCTTTGCCGAATTCGTTCATGAGTACTGCTGTCCTCTGTCCGTGCGGGACTGTTTCGAGAAGGTTTTTAAGAAGGGTCGTCTTTCCGCTTCCGAGAAAGCCTGAAAGGAGAAATACTCTGCATTTGTTTTTTTGATTTATTTCAGCCATTTTTTATTCCCCCTTTTTTAAACGAGAGGTTGTTTACGAATATTTCCTGAAATTTTCTGTGTTCCGCAAGTTCTATGTGCTGAGCCCTTTTTATTATGCCTGCTGCAGTTTCCCACAGAGAAGGGTCCTTCAGGAGAAGGCATGCTCCGGCGCCTGCGCTGTTGCCTACGGGCCGGATCTTTTCCCTTGGAACGTCAGGAAGTATGGATACTGTTACTGCGTTTTCTATGTCTATGTAGTTGCCGAAGGCTCCTGCAAGGTATACGTTCTGTATGTCTTCGAGTTTTTTGCCCGAGTTTTCGAGAAGTATTTCGGTCCCCGCAGCTATTGCACCTTTTGCAAGCTGTATTTCGCGTATGTCTTTCTGGGTGAGGCTTATTTCAGGGTTTTGCCCGTATTCTCCTTCTGAGGCCAGTATGAAGGAGAGGTCTTTGCCTTTTTCCCCTTTGAATTTTTCTGCCAGATGTTCTGTTATTCTTTTTTTGTCTGCGAATCTGCCGCTTTCTGTTATGACTCCGGCACTGAGGAGTACGGATGCTGCGTCTATGATGCCGGACCCGCATATTCCTATGGGCGGGACGCCGCCTATGGTGGTTATTTGGACACCGGAACTGTTTATTTTTACGCTGTCTATGGCGCCGGGAGCGGCTCTCATTCCCATTTTTATTTTTGCCCCTTCTAGAGCGGGCCCGGCTGCCGCAGAGCAGCAGAGGATGAAGTCGCTGTTTCCTAGTACCATTTCGTTGTTGGTGCCTATGTCTACGAGAAGCGAGAGCTCTTTTCTTTTATGCATGCCTGTGTATATTATGCCGGAAACGATGTCTCCTCCTATGAATCCGTAAATGTTGGGAAGAAGTCTGACTTTAACTCCTCTTTCAGCTTTTATTCCGAGTTCCAGCGCCTGGAGTTCAAGGCTGTCGCAGAAACGGGGCTTGAATGGGGCTCTGCCTATGCTTTCGGGGGATACGCCGGCAAAGATGTGTTCCATGGTCGTGTTGCCTGCTGCTGCCATGATGTCTTTGCCTGAGGGTTTTCTTCCGCTTTTTGAGAAGACTTCGTCGATCAGGATGTTTATCTGTGTTATTACTGCCTTCTGAAGTTCTGCAAGTCTGGCTGGATCGTTTCCTATGTAGCTTATTCTTGAGATAACGTCTGCGCCGAATGAGGTCTGGGGGTTTATTCCGGATGCTGCGGCGACGGTCATGCCTGTCGCTAAATCGATTAGGTAGACGACTATGGTGGTTGTGCCTATGTCCGCCGCTATGCCGCTTCCTTCTGCCGCGCTGCAGGGGAAGGCCGAGCTCCTGCCTTTTTCGAAGCTGTCGAGGACTTTGATCTGCCGGGAGTCCTGGACGGGGATGGTTATATTCATGCCGTCTGATGCTTTTGTCTGGCAGGCAAGCCTGAGTCCTGAAGCAAGTTCCGCTTCAGAAAATATTTTTTTCTCTTTTGCTGTCGGCTCAGGAAGAACCCCGCTGAGGATGATCCTGCATTTGCCGCAGAGACCGCCACCTCCGCAGGGCTGGTCTATGTAGATGCCCTGACGGAGAAGAAGTTCGCCCGCTGTCTCGCCGGGGAGCGCTTCTGTCCGATCCTCTCGACCTTCTATGAAGACTCCTTTGTTTCTCTCTACAGACATATTGCATCCCCTTTAAAAAGGCAACCTCTATCTTCCTTTACCTTATATATAAGCTCTGTCCAAAGATATACTTCTGTTCCTCCGGATGTTTCAGCCTTTTCATCGATCCTGCTGCTTTCAACTGCAGGGTTTTCAGCGCCGATCTTTTTAGCCCTCCGGCAGATCCATGGCTTCATGAATTTTTCAGCCTTTTCAACAGCTGTATCAAGATCGTCATAATCGCAAATACCTTCAGGCAGGTGAACACGAAATATATTTCCATTCACAGGAGTGATCCACACTGAATATTTCATTGAAAACGAGCTCACCGCAGCACCTACTGCTCCTGCAACTTCCGCGTTCAGGGGAATGTTTCCCTCTTCTCCAAGAAGGTTAGCTGCCTCCTTAATGAAAGCCCAGGCCGGAGCACCTATTCCTATTATTTCAGAATTTACCTTTAATTGAATAAAGGGATCCTTTTGTTTATAAGTAAGCAGCATATAAGTCAGAAGTTTTTCAGCGTCCTCTGTCAGATGATCCCCGAATCCGTTCAGGATCATGCTTTTCTTGAATATGCTGAGAGCCACATATACAATAAATTTTTTGAATATATGCGCCGATATTTCTTCCGGACTATTTTTATCTCCTGCCAATATTTTAGCTCCAATAACTGAAGCTTCCCTGTCCCATTTATCAAGTTTTCCCATAACATGAAGCGCATCGGTCGGAGTAAACCCCGCAAAATCAAGCAAGCCGGCCTTTTTCATTTCTTCCAGCTTTGAAAAATAAATCCTCGAAACATATCCTTTTTCTGCAAGAGCCTCCCTGCTGCAGAGACCCTCTTTCAATCCATCTTCAAGCTTTGACTCAAGGACTCCGTCTGAAGACCGTGTTCTGTTTTTGACGATAAGGAGCGGTTCCTTGGGATTATTTGATTTCTTTAAGGAGGAAAGAGCTCCGCTTAGCGCCGGGGCTTCATAAACAGCAGAACATAATGGACGCACACGACCAGGACCGATCTCAAAGAGATCCCCTCTGGGGTCATACTTCACTCTGCTGTCACCGCCAAGACCTACAGTAAATATATCTATAGCCTTTATAAGAGTCCTATGACTGCCGACACTTGCGCCGTGCGCAGAAACCGCAGGCTCTCCGTTTTTATCAAGATAGATTATATCGGTCGTCGTACCGCCTATATCCACGACCCATGATCCTCTTTCAATGCCTTGCGCCTTGCCAAGCCAGGCCGCTCCCAATGCACTTGCCGCAGGCCCAGAGACTATGGTCTCTATCGGATGGGTTTTTGCCCACTCTGAATTGACCAATGATCCGTCGCCTCGAACCACGGATAACGGTACAGTTATTCCTCTGAGTCTGAGTACTTTTTCTACAGATACCAAAAGATCCATGACAATAGGTATGAGCCCTGCATTAAGTGAAACTGTAGCCGCCCTTAGTATAGCGTCAAGGTCGGAAGAGAGTTCGTGTCCGCAGGTGACAGACATCCCGGGACAGAGTGAAATGATCTCCTCTTTTGCGGCTATCTCGTGAGATGGATTTCTCACGGAAAAAAAGCCTGATACGCCAACTGATCTGACCGTGCTGTCAAGTTTTTTTATTGACCTTCCAAGGCTGATCCGGTCAAATGGCGCCTGTTCATTGCCCTTAGTGTCATGTCCGCCTGCTATGAGTATTATTCTGTCTGTACCGAATTTATCTTCCTTTACGGCTTTTTCTACCTGCTCTTCGTCATAACCTATCAAAACAAGCCCTGAAGAATGCGTTTTCTCTTCTACTATTGCATTTGTAGCAAAGGTGGTCGCCAGATTGACTGCAATAATATTGTTTATATCGATCTTTTCAGAGATAAGTTCCAATCCCCTGCTTATCGTGCCGACAAGGTCATCGTGATCTGTAGGTGTCTTGACTGAAGCTGTTACAGAAGCATCAGCAAGCTGCAGGAAGGCCAAATCAGTAAAGGTCCCTCCAGCATCTATGCCAAGTATGCCATAGTCATTACTCTTTTCAGGTATAATATCCATTTATCTGTTGGATTCCTCTCTATACCTTTCAGAAGATCATAATGTGATGTTTCTTTCAACAAGTGTCTTTTCAAGCTTACGCATTTTTGTAATGGACTTCTCTTTCTTCACAACACCTGTTTCTATTACAAGCGCTTCAACAGCTGTTATTGCAGAAGCTATTGAATAGTGATCTTCCGTCTGTTCAACACAAAGCAGTATATCCGCATATTGTCCGG
>JAQVPO010000001.1 GCA_028702015.1 Synergistaceae bacterium
CGAACGACAGATCTCCCTTGCAAAGGCAGTCGCGTCCCTCACGGCCCCGCGGCGGTTGTCCACCACTACGAAATCGTTTCCCGAAGCGACCATTTTGTAAAAAGGAATAGATTTTTTCATTTTTCTAGCTGTCCTTACCGGTACCTTTATTTCCCTGACTTTTGGCTTGGTATACAGCACAGCAAGCAAACAGGCCTTTATCGGCGGACTGAATGTGATATTGGTGCCTATATTTGTCTGGGCTATATATAAGACAAAGCCAAGTTTATGGATATTCGGCGGAGCTGGCATAACTACAGCAGGACTGCTTGTTATGGGATTTACTCCAGGAATGGAGTTCAATTTTGGAGATTTTCTTTCTTTTATAATGGCTATATTCTATGCATTGCAGGTATTAGCAGCAGGATTCGGTGCCAGGAGGGTCGAACCGTACCGTCTTGTAGCGCTTCATATAATAATGCTTGCTGCCGTAATGACTATAATAGCCTGTATATTTGAGCCGCTGCCAGATATAGGGGCATTCAGCCCGAAGATCTGGGGGACCCTGCTCTGTGTCTCGCTGGGAAATACTATATTATGTTTTATAATTCAGTTCAAAGCTCAGAGGATCACGCCTGAATCACACGTTGCGGTTATTTTTTCATTGGAGGGTCTTTTTGGATATATGGTCGCTGTGCTGAGCGGACAAGATCCCTTCCACCTTCAGGGTGCCATAGGCGGTATTCTTGTGATAGCAGGAATGATGCTGACTGAAGCAGAAACATTCTTAAAAAATAAGAGGTTATCAGGATAGCTGACTGCAAGGCTGAACATAAAAACAAGAGATCCTGGACAGGTATGAGGTCCAGGAACTCTTGGATCATAGACAGAACCTTAAATGAATAATTTGATTACATGCGGTAGCAGGGGCCGCAGTATTTCGTGGGATTCAGGGCTGATTCCATATGCCTGATCATAGTTATGAAGTCAAAGACGGGCAGTCCAGTATGTTCGTGCACTGCTGCCGCGAATGGAGGAAGATCGCTGCATTCAAGCTGGATAGCAGCAACTTCAGGGTTATCTTTCAGCATCTGATCACATACTTCCAGGATCTCTTTCTCAATAACATCGGTATCCATTGTTCCTTTTTCTTCCAGAACAGAAGAGCGGAACTCGTACTTGCCTTCCATTCCATACAGTACAACCGGCATGTCTGCAGTGATGCCCACATTTCTAAGATGCTGTTCAGTCATAACAGAAGCGTTTGCCGATATTATTCCAACCTTCTGGCCTCTTTTCAGAGTTCTTGTGATAAATGGTACCTGAAGCATGCTTGACATGAAGACAGGAATATCCACAGCATCGGCTATTTCCTGCTGAAAAAGTGCCATGAAGCCGCATGCGCCTGTTATTGCACGTACACCTTCTGCTTCGAGTTTCCATGCTCCTTCGAGAAACGGTTCAAGCAGACTGGGGTCACGCTGGTTCAGGAGACGTTCTATCGAAGCGCCTCTTACCTCGTGATAGCGTACGGGAAAGGGATATGTAGTAGCGTTTCCTACGTTGCCTGGTACACAGGGATATGCGGCATCAAGTATAAGTATTCCAATTGGTTCGCCATCCCATGAGCGTGTCTTGCTTTTGATCTTATAAAACGGCATTCTTACTCCCCCCAATAGAATGAAATTACAATAGAGAAAATAGCAGTCACGTGACCCTATTGTCAAGGAGAGGAAGGAATAATTCAATTTTTAAATTCTTTATTGAAATACGCCACATCACCTATGACAGCCAAGATATTTAAATATAAAATGAAAAAACATAAAATCTGTAAACGGGAGAGATTTATCATGAAAAAGACTTTGTTCAGTTTTCTCGCTGCCGCATTGATAATATTCAGCCTTGCACAGACCTCATCTGCTTTAGAACTGGGATCGCCCGCAAGCGATTTTGAACTTGCCGATATCAGTGGAAAGAAGGTAAAACTCAGCGATTATAAAGGAAAGACGGTAGTGCTGAATTTCTGGGCTACATGGTGTCCGCCATGCAGAAAAGAGATGCCGGACTTTGACCTTCTCAACAAAGAACTGAGCAAAACGGGTGATGCAGTACTGCTTGCTGTCAACATGACAGACGGCAAGAGAGAGACTAAAAGTAAAGTTGAGTCCTTCCTCATGGAGAACAAATACAGTATGAGAGTGCTTCTCGATACAGAGGGAAAAGCAGCAAAGGCTTATGATATAAAATGGCTGCCGACGACCGTTGTTGTTGACCGTAAGGGTATTCTTCACTGGCAGACGTTTGGCGAGACTACAAAAGAGACGGTTATGAAGGCGGTAGAGGAAATAAAATAAATGCAGACTGATCTCCCCCTCCTCTTCCTAGAAGGCTTTCTGGCCTTTATATCTCCGTGCATGCTTCCGATGCTGCCTGTATATCTTATGTACCTGGCTGCTGAAACTGAGCATGGAAAGAAAGCAAGCATTGTCAACACGGTAGGTTTTGTTTGCGGGTTCACCTTGGTCTTTATGGCTTTGGGAGCCACTGCAACTGCTATAGGCGCTCTTATGAATGATCATAGGATGTTGCTTCAGAGGCTGAGCGGAGTAATAATTTTAATATTCGGGCTGCATTTCCTTGGTATATTCAATATAGGTTTTCTGGATGTTGAAAAAAAGATAGACCTTGGTCTGCAGAAACGCGGCGGATTTATAGGAGCATTGCTTTTCGGAGCCGCATTTTCTCTTGGATGGTCTCCATGCCTCGGCCCATTCCTTGGCTCTGCTCTTATGCTTGCGGGCAGCGGCAAAACTGTTTTACAGGGAGTATTTTATCTTTTCGTGTTTTCAATGGGATTAGGAGTGCCTTATATCCTTGCAGCAGTCTTTTTTACCAATATAAAGGGCGTGTTCCAATGGCTCAGGAAGCATGGCAGGCAGATCAAGGTAATATCAGGGCTGGTACTTGTTTTTGCAGGGTTTATGATGATCTTTGACCTGTTCGGATATTGGGCCGGATTATTTTTGTAAACAGCGAGGGCTAAACAGAAAAAAGCCAGGGCAGACTTATTCATTATCTCCCTGGCTTTTTATATTTATTAAAATGGTCTTTACTGGCGAAGATCCCTAACAGTCGCCTGATGCTTTGGAGCAGCCTCTACCGAGTATTATCAGGCTTATCCCGCTGAAAACAAGATTGATCCCTAAAATGATCCCTATAACTGCTGCGCCTGTGAAGAGGTTCTTCCACATCATCACTGAAAGGATTACGCCCAAAAGTCCTGAAACGAGGATCCAGACAGAACCGTTAATTTCCCTTATCCTGAAGTATTCAACAACTTTTGTTACTCCGTCTGCCATGAAATAGGCTGCGAGAATGATGCTCAGGGTCATTACTCCTGCGACCGGATGGATCAGAAAAATAAAACCTGCTGCCATTGCTGCGACGGCCATGATCGTCTCCTGCCAAGGCCTGCCTCCGTCACGGAATCCCCTGAAGGAGCTCCATCCCTGGGCAAAAGCAACTGCTATCAAAAGCATCCCGACTATTGTTTCCACTGCGAATGATGCCAGCATTGGCATTGAGAGAGATATAAATCCGAGAAAAAGCATAAGCCCTCCGATAAGATAAAATCGTTTCTTGTTTTTTTTAAGATCCTCTTTGGAAAATTTTCCGGTAAAAAGCATTTGTATCCCTCCGCTTATTTATTATCTTCAGAATTTTTGAAAAATCCTCTTAATTTGGACACTATCCATGAAAAAGACGCGGCAACTGCCACGATCGGGAGAAGGAGTATTCAGGGAGGACATCCTCCGCGGCGTTTTTTAAAAATCAATTCCAACACCTCCAGCGAGTTCCTATGTTGACTCTATTCTCGCACATCCCTAATGATAGGGAGTGGGGGGAATTACCGTATTATCTGTAACAGTTAAATTTTACAGCTGATTCAAATGAGTTAAAAGTCAATGAATTCCCCGCTAGGGAAGAGCCGCGCCCTCTCTTCTTTCTTCAGAACTCTTTCAGCTCCTTTATAAAGTGCTTCAAGTTCATTCTCTCCAGGTATTATGACAATGGGAGCAAGAAATTTTATCTTCTTTAGCAGCATCTCCATAAGGCTGGCCGAATAAGCCATGCCGCCTGTCAGGATAACTGAGTCTATTTCTCCGTCAAGTACGGTGCAGAGTTCTCCAATACCTTTAGCTATCTGATATACAAAAGCTTCCAGAACGGTCCGGGCTTCCTGGTTGTTCTCCGCTTTTATAAATACTTCCCTTATATCGCGTGTGCCGAGATATGCAACCAGTCCCCATCCTGAAAGCAATTTTTTATTAAGTTCCTCTTTGGTGTACATCCCGCTGAATATAAGATCGACCAGTTCACTGACAGGCAGTCCTCCGGCACGTTCGGCGGAGAAGGGGCCGTCAGCCTTTGCGCCTACCACATCGACTATCTTCCCGCCGGAGTGTGCTCCTATAGTTATACCTGTCCCGAGGTGTGCCACCACGAATCTGCAGTCTTCATAATTTTTTCCCAGGTCATCTGCGACCTTTCTTGCTACAGCTTTCTGATTGAGGGCGTGGACAAGGCTTGACCTTTTTATCTCAGGCGCGCCGGAGACCCTTGCTACTTCGGTAAGTTCATCCACGGATACAGGATCAACGATATACGCTCCACAGCCAGACATGTCGGCAAATTTTTTTGCGAGGAAAGCTCCAAGATTTGAGGCATGTTCTCCCCGCGGGGCCTCTCTAAGGTAATCTGTCATATTTGGGGTAACAGCATATGTCCCGCTTGGCATGGGGGCAAGAAGTCCCCCGCGTCCGACTACCGCATCAAAGCTGTCCGGCTTGATTCCTTTACTGAGGATCGCTTCTTTAATAAGTTCGAATCTATCCTCAAGCTGATCCAGAACACTGCTGTGACCTGAGATGATATTCTGGGACGCAGGGATGTTTTCTTTGAGGATCTCATCTCCATATTGGTATACTGCGATCTTTGTTGAAGTTGATCCTGGATTCACAGCGAGGATTCGGTACATACTATTTCATCCCTCCGGAAATTATGCATGCAAGTGCCATGCTCAGGAATTTTGATTCAGGCGGGTCTGATCTGGAGACAAGGACGATGGGTACCATCGCACCGAGCACAAGTCCTGCCATCTGGGCATGGCAGTAGTGCACAAGCGTCTTGCAGTGAACATTGCCGCATTCTATATTGGGTGCAAGGGTAAGATCCACTTTGCCTGCAATTTTGCTTTTGATGCCTTTATGTTCCGCGAACTTCAGAGATGCCACTACATCAATGGCCATGGGTCCCTCTATTGTGCAGGAACAGGGGAGATCGTTGAATTCGCCATTTTCCCAAGCCGTTACAAGAGCAGCGGCATCCACTGTTGACTGGATATGTGGATCAATTTTTTCATTTGCGGCAATGCATGCCGCATTGACATGTTCGTAGCCAAGTGCACTTATTGCCTCAAAGGCGTTTCGCAGGATCTGTTTTTTCTGATCAAGGTTTGGTGCAACGTTGAATCCGCTGTCTGTACAGAAAGAAAGGTGATTCTCCCCAGGTATCTCCATTATAGCGAGGTGACTGAGAAGCCGTCCTGTTCTAAGTCCGTTTTCCCTGTCCAGTACAGCTTTCAGAAAATCAGAAGTATTGATCAGTCCCTTCATCAGCACATCGCCTTTTTTATCTCTTACACACTGTACTGCGATAGAGGCGGCGGCTGAAAGTGATTCTGCATGGATAATTTCCACCTTGTCGCAGATCCCGGCTGCCTGGACAGCAGGCAGGATAGTTCCGCTGTCTCCCGTAAGTATTGCCCTTCCAAGGCCTCTCTGCATTGCAAGCCTTACAGCTTCGATACTTTCTGCATCTGCGGCAGCGAGGACTACTTTGCTCCCTGCAAGACACCCGCTGCTGTTCATTATTTCAATGAACCTTCTAAACATAAACACCCCTCCCTTATATAACATTATAATATCTCAGCCCGGTTTTGCATTATAATAGACCGAATATTTCCACAAGGGGAATCAAAATGAAACTTTTGAAGACAATAAAGAGGATGACCTGGCTCAGGGGCAAGATCGATCTGGGCAGGGGGCCTGTGCTTAGTACGCTTATAAAACTGTCGATACCCTCAATAGCGATGGTATTATTTCACACTCTTTTCCATCTTGTAGATACGGTTTTTATCTCATGGCTCGGGACCAGCCATATGGTCGCGATCTCTTATACTTTCCCTGTCCAGATAGGAGTTTTTGCTGTGCTTGAAGGAGTGGGTAACGGAATGACAGCGCTGTGCGGCAGGAGACTTGGCGAGGGCAACCTCAGCGAGGCAAGAGATACAGCACTTGCGGGGATGGGATTTGCATATCTGCTCTGTCTTATATGGATCCCGTTTCTTTTCCCGTATACGTCAAATATGTTTTTTAAGACACTGGGCGCATCTGATCCTGAAACGCTGCGGCAGGCCTGGCTTTATAATATGTGGATACCCCCCACATGCATACTCATAAGCTTTGCGTATGTGGTGAATTCGGTCTTCAGGTGCCAGGGAAATACAATGATACCGCTTAAGTATTTTCTCATCTCAAACAGTATCAATATAATCCTTGACCCTATATTGATATTTGTTCTGGGATGGGGGATAACAGGGGCAGCGGCTGCAACATTTGCAGGACGGCTGGCAGGGATCGTTTATCTTATAAAAAAACTGAGGACAGAGAGCGATATCCAGGTCCCTTTCAAACCCTGCATCAGATTTTCAATGGCACCGCTGTGGAGAAAAATCACAGCGATAGGATTTCCTGTTACTCTTTCTACCGCAAGTGTTGCACTGGGTATGGGCAGTGTCAACAATATACTTTCAGGCACGTTTGGTCCTCATGCGGTGGCTGCATGGATGGTTGGACTTCGTATTGAAGATATAGCCTTCAATACCCCTATGGGGATAAATGATGCGCTTGTACCGTTCCTTGCTTTTAACTACGGCAGGTGTGATCTTAAAAGAATGGAAAAGGGGATCAGGTCAGCTTTGATAATAAGCACGGTTATAACTGGCGGACTCGGACTGATTGTATGCCTTTTCCCTTTCCCGTTCATCCGGCTCTTCAGGCCGACTGAGGATATAGCAGTAATAGCAGCTCAGGCGATCCGCATTACTATCGCAGGTTATCCGATGGTTATTTACAGTGTTATATACAACGCTCTTTTTGTGGCAACTGGATTTTCCGCATTCGGTCTTATTACGCAGATATTCCGCTCGCTGGTAATCCGCGTTCCGGCAGCCCACTTTTTGTCAGGGATCCTGCCCCTGGATAAGATATGGTGGTTTCAGCCGGTATCATTTTTAGGAGCAGCATTTATGACAGGATTCTTCTCCTGGGTAATTATGAGGAAGTTAAAGCGTGATATTGGGACACCAAAGGTCCCTTCAGCATAGCGCTCTTTTGGCTTGACTTTATTTTTTAAAATGCTATAAACATTCTTGAATGAAGAGGAAAGCCTCTTTATAAAGAGAGAAAAGCCAGGCAGAAGTTTTACAGAATAGAATAGATCAGGCAAAATAATACTCTTATAATTATCAGGAGCCTGTCATTTCTATGGCGGGCTTGTTTTGTATACTAAGGAGGGCTTTGAATGGGCAGAAGAGTCTGTATGGGAAACGAGGCTATAGCCCTTGGAGCTGCCAGGGCAGGTGTCAGTATTGTTTCAGGCTATCCGGGTACACCTTCTACAGAAATAATCGAGACATTTTTACATGAGAAGATCCCAGGAATTGAAGTCCAGTGGTCAACGAACGAGAAAACTGCGATGGAAGTAGCTGCAGGAGCTGCATACGCAGGAGCAAGGTCTATGGTCACAATGAAACAGGTCGGGCTGAACGTTGCTGCCGACCCGCTGATGAGTCTTTCCTATGTGGGTGTTGAAGGCGGGATGGTAGTTGTTGTTGCTGATGACCCAGGGCCATGGTCTTCACAGACCGAGCAGGATACCAGACACTTTGCCAAATATGCCAATCTGCCGGTTTTTGACCCTTCTTCGCCGGAAGAAGCATATGAAATGGTTTCCTGTGCTTTTGACCTGTCCGAGGAGTTCAAGCTTCCTGTATTTCTCAGACCGACCACAAGAGTATGCCATGCGAGTGCGACTGTCGATCTGGACGATATATCAGCGCCTCGCCAGGCGGCTGGTTTTGAAAAAAAGCAGGACTGGATAATTTTCCCGGCTCTTTCCTACAGGAAACATGGCGAGCTCGAACAAAAACAAAAACTTATCTCTGACAGATTCAGCACCCTGCCTTTCAACAGGATTATAAAAGGCGGAAAGAAAGGAGTTGCTGTGTCAGGGGTATCTTACCTCTATCTCATGGAAGTGATAAAAGAATTCGATCTGGATCTGACTGTATTCAAGGTCGGGACCCCGTACCCGCTTCCGTTCAAACTTGCGGAAGAGTTTTTGTCTTTGGTCGATTCGGTGCTTGTCCTTGAAGAACTTGACCCTGTTGTAGAGGAAGGACTTCTTTTTATTTCAGCAGGCACAAAAAGGGTCTTGGGCAAAATAACCGGAGATATGCCGTGCAACGGAGAGTACAGTTTCGAATCGATAAAAAATGCTGTACTTAAATTTGCAGGAGTTGAAAGCAAGACCTCTGCAATGGCAGAATTGCCCACGCTTCCGCTGCGTCCGCCGGTGCTTTGTGCAGGATGCCCGCACAGAGCATCTTTCTATGCTGCAAAAACAGCAGCCAGAAACTTTGATAAGACAGTCTACTGCGGAGATATAGGCTGTTATACCCTTGGTAATGCCGCGCCTCTGAACACAGTCGACACTAGTCTTTGTATGGGACCTGGGATAACGATAGCCCAGGGGATAAAGCTTGCTGAAAAAGGGACTAAGTGCATAGCATTCATAGGGGATTCAACATTTTTCCATACCGGGATCCCAGGAATCATCAATGCTGTCTATCAGAACACTGACATAACAATAGCGATACTTGATAACCATACTACTGCAATGACAGGCGGACAGCCGCACCCAGGAACCGGCAGGACTGCTATGGGCATGCCAGCTAAACCCCTGGATATAGAAAAGATACTTACGGCCTGCGGTGTAGACCATATATCGACAGTTGACCCATTCAAATATGAAGATGCAGTTGATGCCTTCAGAGCTGCCATGGAGTACAGCGGTCCTTCCGCAGTGATAGCGAGAGCTCCGTGCATTGCTCTTGTAAAGAAGCTTCCTGTGACTGTAAGAAGGGTCAATGACTCCTGCATAGGATGCCTGAAATGTATAAAGCATCTGGGATGCCCTGCGATGTCTGTCGGAAAAGAGGGAAAGGCAGTAATAAACGAACCCATATGCACAGACTGTTCTCTTTGTGTTAATGTTTGCCCTGTGGGCGCGATAAAGAGGGTAGATAGAAATGTTTAGCAGTATAGTAATTGCAGGAGTAGGCGGCCAGGGCACACTGCTTGCCTCGAAGATACTGTCGGAAGCTGCGCAGAAAAGAGGGCTTTTTGTAAGAACTTCCGAAACGATCGGGATGGCACAAAGGGGCGGAAGCGTATCAAGCCATCTCAGGATAGGATCTCAGGAGGTATCTCCTGTTATCCCTCTTCATCATGCCGATATCCTCATAGGGTTCGAACTGGCTGAAGCAGCAAGGCAGATCAACAGACTGAAGCCAGATGCTTCGGCAGTGGTCAATGTCGACTGCATCGTTCCGACAAACGTTGCGCTGCGTCAGGGTGAGTATCACTGTGATGAATATCTCAGCGTGATCAAAAAAAATATTGTGAACGGGTTTTACATAAACGCGACTCCCATGGCGATAGCGGCCGGTGATGCCAGGACCCTTAATATCGTACTCCTGGGATTTTCTGTAGGAGCAGGCATACTTCCGTTTAATGAAGAGGAAATAAGGAGTGCAATGGAGCACTGTATAAGGCCAAAGCTTTTGGAGATCAACAAAGAAGCATTCCTAATGGGAGCGGAGGCAGGCAGAAAGCAGCATTAAGCAGGGCTGTTAAATTATAAGAAAGTATTAACGATAACAGGATCATTAAGAAGAGCGGAGCTGAGAGTAATGAATGAATTATCAATAATGAGCCAATGTTTTGCCCAGGTGAGAAGAGTTGCAAAGTTCAGTCCCATGTATATTGAAAAGTATAAGGACATCCCTGTTAACACACTTATGACGAAAGAACAGTTTGAGTCTCTGCCTTTCACGACCAAACAGGATCTTCGAGATGCATACCCCATGGGAATGCAGTGTGTGCCGAATGATCAGATAGTCAGAGTACACTCCTCATCAGGGACTACAGGCATACCGGTCATCCTTCCATACAGCAGGCAGGATCTTGAAGACTGGGCAGTCATGATGGAGAGATGCTATCAGTTTGCCGGAGTAACGAGAGAAGACAGGGTACAGGTAACGCCCGGATTCGGGCTGTGGACTGCGGGACTTGGATTCCAGGCCGGGGCGGAACGCCTCGGAGCTATGGTGATACCTACCGGCAGCGGTAACACAGACAGGCAGCTCCAGCTTATGCGTGATCTTGGGACCTCGGTTCTGATAGGAACCTCTTCATACGGTCTGCTGATAGCCGAAGAGGTCGATCGAAGAGATATGAGGGAGGATATCCGGCTCAAAAAGGGTATTTTTGGATCGGAAAGATGGGGAGACAAGGTAAGGGATCGTATCTACCAAAGCTTAGGCATAGAGTTCTTTGATATTTACGGACTTACTGAAATATATGGACCGGGAATTGCGATAGACTGCTCTGAGCATACAGGGATGCACTATTTCAATGATTTTATTTATTGTGAGATCATAGATCCTGTTACAGGCAAAGTACTTCCTGACGGAGAGCAGGGGGAAATAGTCATAACCACCTTCAGGAAAGAAGCTGCTCCGCTTATCCGTTACAGAACTCATGATATTTCGAAGATAATACCCGGTGCATGCCCGTGCGGGTCTCCCTTCCCGAGGCTGGACAGGATAGTTGGAAGAAGCGATGACATGATAAAAGTCAAAGGAACAAATATTTATCCGGCTCAGGTTGAGGAAATACTGAGAAGCATTGAAGGATTTTCAAGTGAGTACAGGATAATACTGGACAATGAAGATCTCAGGGACAGGATGATAGTACAGGCAGAGGCCCTTGAAGGGACACACCTTGAAGAGCTTGCAAAGGAACTTGAACGGTCCTGCAAATCAGGACTAGGTATCAAAGTGATACCGGAAGTTATGAAGATCGGCGAACTCCCGAGAAGTGAGAAAAAGACAAAAAGGGTAATAGACAACAGAGGATAGTTCCCAAAATCATGAACAAAACAGGAGCGGGCTTCAGGATCATTTTAAGAAATGATCCTGGGGTCCGCTCTTTTTTTGATGTTTATAAAATAATTACTTAGCTCCGTCAATGCCTTCGTTTGACAGAGCGTCGGCCCTTTTATTCTGATCCCGTGGTATCCAGTGATAGGAAATGTTGATCCCATCGGCAAGAGCCCAGACTTGCTGGGCCAAAAGTCTCAGGTGGGGGAGATTGATCTTCCATTGTCTGGAGACCTGGCTGACAACCAGCTTGCTGTCCCCGAATATTCTGATCGACGTGACCCCGCGTTCTTTTGCTGCTTTGAGCAGCAGTATCAGAGCTATGTATTCAGCTTCGTTGTTGGTCTTTTCTCCTAGAAAACGCGATGTCTCCCATACCACTTTCCCATCGTCATTTATTATAAGGGCACCTGCCCCTGCTTTGCCCGGATTGCCTCTTGAGGCGCCGTCAAAAAAACCTTCCATCAATATCCCTCTCCCAGACTCAAATAGATGCGTTATACTTATTATATACTGCATTGGGGGTAATAATTATGAGCTCTGCAAAAAAGACTAACGCAGTCAGGATACTGGAAAACGCAAAGGTAGATTTTGAGCTGATAGAATACGAGGTAGATGAAAACTTGCTCTCTGCCGAGGATGCTGCTTTAAAGACAGGAATTCCTGAAGAGCAGACGTTCAAGACGCTCTGCGCCAGAGGCGATAAAACAGGAGTAATGATGGTCTGCGTGCCTGCCGGAAGGGAACTTGACCTCAAAGCCCTCTCATCAGCAAGCGGCAACAAAAGTTCGGTCCTTGTCCACCTGAAGGAAGTCCAGCCTCTTACAGGCTATGTGAGGGGAGGCTGTTCCCCTCTCGGAACTAAAAAGAAATATCCTGTTTTTATTGATGATAGCGCGTGCAGGTTTGACTATATAACTGTGAACGCAGGCCATAGAGGTCTTCTTTTCAAGATAAAGCCTGATTGTCTGATAGCAGTTACAGAAGCAAAAGCAGTCAGGATCGTAAGATAATAAAAGAGAGCTGAAAGAGCCGGCCTATGGCCTGATACTCTCTCTGCTCTCCAAGTTTCTTTATATTATTCCCCTTTTATTGGAACCCTGCAGGCATTATTGCTATTATTCTTGATAAAGGGCCTAGGTTAAGGATATTTATCAGGCTTTCTCTGTTGAAACTCTGAATATAGCGAATTTTTATCCCTAATGCCCCGGCAGCCAGATAGACGTTCTGTGTCATAGCACCTACTGCTACTTCTGCCCATCTCTCTATCCTCGGGCCGCTTCCCTTTGTTGCGAATATGAAAATACAAGGGGCTGTTCCTACGAAGTTCTGTCTGGCGGCTCTGTCTATAGAATTTTTATCAGAAAGCATTTTAAGCATATTTTTGTCCGGGTCATATACATATGCACCTTTTTTCAAAAGCACATACAAGTCTATATAGGGATCTGACCCCATTGCGAAAGGAACGGTCCAGCCTCTGCCATCCCTGTTTCTGCCGGCCGCGGCCCATATAAGCGCAGAAAGATCCTTCTGCGAAATCTCCCTCTCAGTGAAAGAGGTCTGCGCGGCGGACCCCCTTTCGTTAATAGCCTGAAATACGCTTTTACCTCCCGCTGTTTCGGGAGATGTCAGTATGATATCGGCAGCAAGAGCCGCTGAAATGTTAAGTGATATCCCAAATAAAAGAAAAAGAGAGAAAATGGATATTTTCTTCATGGCGTCCTCCTTCTACTATAAGATCTGACATGTTTACTTAGTATAAATTTAAACAGATCACCATGCGTTTTCATATATTTTTTTAACGGCTGCGAAATCAAGAGGACGTGGATTATTCGACATGAGCCTTACCTCCTTGAGGGCAGCTTCAGCCATTTCTGAGGCCGCTTCTTTAGGTATTCCGAATTCCCTCAGCCGTGTCTTCACTCCTATTTTCTCCCCAAGCTCTACAATGGCCTGAAGAGCCGCCCTGGCTGCTTCACAGGCAGACATCCCATTTACAGGGACTCCCATAGCCTTTGCTATCGGGATGAATTTTTCCTCACATCCTTCAATACTGTATTCCATTACCCATCTTAGAAGAGCAGTATTTGCCTCTCCGTGAGGAACATGATACTTTCCGCCCAGCGGATAGGCCATTGCATGGACGCCTGCTGTTCCTGACATTGAGAAAGCCATCCCTGCGACCATGCTTCCGTAGGACTGTGCTTCTCTTGCATTAAGGTTTGAGCCGTTGAGCACGCATTCCGCAAGATTTGCATATATATTGCTTATCGCGATAAGAGCCAGGTCCTGTGTTAATTGATTTGTACCGAGAGAGAGGAAAGACTCGACTCCGTGAACAAGAGCGTCCATGCCTGATGCTGCAGTTATATGCGGCGGGAGGTCAAGTGTCAGCTTAGGGTCAACGAGAGCAATGTCAGAAACAAGAAACCTGCTTGAAATGCCCTTTTTCATATTCTCTTCAGTGAATGAAAAGACAGCTACTGCGGATACTTCCGATCCGCTTCCTGATGTAGTCGGGATCATGATCGTAGGCAGCCCTTTCCGGGGGATCTTTTCGCTTCCGACCATATCCGATACTTTTATATCAGGATTTTCAGCCATTACCGCGGCCATTTTTGCAAAATCCATGGAGCTCCCGCCTCCTAAGGCTATCAGACAGTCATAAGAGCCCTTTCTTATTTCTTTGGCAGCAGCTTCGAGGAGTTCGACCGGCGGCTCGGGCTCAACATTGTCCCAGTGTCCGGGATTCATCCCAAGTTCAGATGATCTTTCCATAAGAGCGGCAAGGTTTTTGCTCTTAGCCATTTTGCTGCCTGTTATGAATAAAGGTCTCTTGGATCCTAACTGCAGTGCTTTTTCGGGTGCCAGAAAAGAGCAGCCCGATTCGAAGATCACCTCATGCGGGATCCTGAATTTGAAAGGTCTCATTAGTTTAATATCATTCTCTGAAATGATCATTTTTGAACAAACACTCCTGTCAGATATTTGACCAAGGCCAGCCTAGGCTCAGCCCCAGATAGTCAAAAATATATCTTCCTGTAAATATAGCTAAGATGCATCCTGCAGCGAGATATGGGCCGAGCGGTATAGCGTCCTTTCGGTTTATTTTTTTAGCAAGGAGCAGCGGTATAACTATTAAACCGCTGGTCATAAAACCAAGGTAAAGGCTTAGTATAGTCAGTTTCCAGCCCATTAGGGCCCCGATCCCGATCATCATCATTGCATCGCCTGTGCCCATCCCGCCGCCGCTTATAAGAACGATTGCATAAATTAAAGCAAATCCTAAAATGGCCCCCAGTGCTCCGTCGATCAGGGCGGGAAGTCCGCCAGGAATCCTTGCCAGCAATGAAACAACTGCAGATGCGATGGCCCATGAATCATAGATATAACCGCTTTCAATGTCAGTGAGAGAATGGAAGAGCATAAAAAAGAGCGCGATGAAAGAGAAGAAAAGGGGAGCACTCAGTCCCCAGTACCAGACAGAAAATGCACCGAGTATCCCTCCGGTGAGTTCAGCGATAAAATGCCTGGGTGGTATAACACTTAGGCAGGTGCGGCATCGTCCCTGAAGAACTAGGTAGGAAATAACAGGTACAAGGTCGAAAGAGTTAAGCTCTCTTCCGCACTTATCGCATACAGAGCGCTCTCGTCCCCACCATTTTTTTTCTGCTACAGTGCGCATTGCTGCGGCATTGATAAAAGAGCCGATCACAGCTCCTGCCATAAAACCGAGAAAGATAAAGATAGTTTCCATGTTTCCCATGTGGACACCCCTCATACAGGAGGTTAAAATAAGCTGCATAAAATAAACAAGACCCCAATGACTCAGGAGATGAAAAACTATGCCAATAGTAGTAGTAAATATCAAAGAAGGCCGCACTCTCGAACAGAAGCGCGATATGGTAACGAAAGTGACTGATGCCCTTTGTGAGACTATGGAAGTTCCTAAAACGTCAGTTCGTATAATCATTAACGAAATGGCGAACGACAACTTTGCAACAGCGGGGACACTGCTCTGTGACAATCCTGAAGCCCAGGTCAGGAAAAAGAGCTAGCGGGAAAAGAATTCTTTAAACCGCTTGTGCTGCCACAGGTACTGTCCTGGTGCTCTGCGTATCATTTTTTCCAGTTCCTGGTTTACTTTAGCTGTCAATGACCTAAATGTTGCTTCCCGATCCCTGCCTTTTTCCCATTTGATCGGGGGAGCTATAACGAGTTTGAAACGGAACGGCTCAAGCCTGATGCACTGAAACGGCAGGATAGGGGCTCCTGATACCCATGCAAAAACAGCGGCCCCCTGAAAAGTGCTGGTCATCTGCCCGAAGAACGGTACGATTACTCCGTCTCCTCCTCCGTGCTGATCTGCAGCAAGTCCTATAAGTTCATTTCTCCTTAGTATGCCTACAGCCCTTGTCATAGGCTCATCTTTCCCTAAAGTTCTCAATCCGCCGTTATGTCTAAGTGTGTCTATCAGCTCTTTCTGGAACGGATCATCGGAGTGTCTGACTACTCCGACGCCTTTGCAGTTTCTGCCCAGCCAGGCTGCTGCATGCTCCCAGTTCCCGCAGTGGGTCGAAACGACAATAACACCCTTACCGAGGGCAAAAGCCTGATCCATATGTTCTCTGCCCTCAATTTCAACGACCCATTTATCAACAAGAGAGGGGTCTCTCTGCCAGGCTAGCATTTCAATGCCGGTCCATATCATGCTCCTGTACGAGGCATCAAGCATACCTTTTTTTTCCTTATAGGTCTTCTCAGGGAAAACGAGTTCAATGTTTTTCTGGGCCACTTTTTTCCTTGGTGCTATAAGCCTCACAGGAATAAAGAGGAAATAAAAAAGGAATATCGCCCTCCAGCCTGGTTTTATCTTTTTTGCGAAACTAATAAAAAATTTGACCTTCCAACTCATCTTACAGCTCCTAAAATATATCAATTGGCTACGGCATGCCAAAACAGCAGTATCGGCAGCAGTAATGTTGGCGCGGATCTGTAAAAATAAGGACGTGACAATACCGCCAATATTCAAAGCTGCCCTGCACCAGCTCCAAAACCTGGAAAGAGAGTATCCCAGTTAGTTAAACAATGATATTTTCATAAGATATTTGTCTTAATATTTTATCTATCCATGATCTCAATCATGGAATCTGACCAGCCTGAAATCTTTCTTTCCTACCCTTAATTGTACATATCCGCCGTTCAGCAGGTCTTCTGATGATATCATCCGGGATTCTTCAGTTAATTTGGCTCCGTTAAGGTAGACTCCGCCCTCTTTAATTTTGCGCTTAGCCTCACCTTTTGAAGCACACCCGCCTGATAGTACCAAAAGATCTGTTACAGGACCGCCTATTCTTGAGCCAGTCTCTGCAAATGGTATCTCTGCAGAGAGTGTGTCAAGAAGTTCGGCGCCTGCTTCCTTTATGTCCATTTCACCAAAGAGGAGTGCGCTGGCATCTTTTACTCTTTGGGCTGCTTCTTCTCCATGTACCCTGCAGGTCAGGTCCCATGCGAGTCTTTTCTGGGCTGTCCTCAAGTGAGGATTTTTGTTGTGCTCTTCAATGATGGAGTTTATTGTGTCCAGATCCATGAAAGTAAAAAGTTTATAAAGTTTTTCAAGGTCACTGTCGTCAACATTTATCCAGAACTGATAGAACTTGTATATACTTGTACGATGCGGTGAGAGGTATACTGCGCCGCTCTCAGACTTCCCGAATTTCTGCCCCTGTGCGTTGAGCAGGAGAGGGAAGGTGATCCCGTAGCACTGTCCTCCGGATTTTTTTCTTGCAAGGTCCATTCCGGCAATTATGTTTACCTGCTGGTCATTGCCGCCCATCTGGAGGGTACAGTTCAGTTCGTTGAACATATGGTTGAAGTCATAGGCCTGGAGAAGTATGTATGAAAGCTCTGTGTATGTTATTGATTTATCAGGATCAATAACTCTGCTTCTCACATAATCCCTGTTTACGAGAAAACTGACAGAGAAATACTTTCCAGTGTCCCTGAGGAATTCAATATAATTCAGTTTTTTGAGCCATTCGTTGTTGTTGACCAGGAGAGCTGTATTTTCTCCGCAGCCGAAATCCAAAAAATGTTCAAGCTGTTTTGCGATACATTCAACGTTGTGGCTTATCTGCTCCTCTGACAAGAGGTTTCTTTCTGCGCTTTTGCCTGAAGGGTCTCCGATTCTTCCCGTTCCGCCGCCGGCAAGAGCGATTGGACGATGACCGAGGCGCTGCATCCACGCAAGGCCCATTATAGCCACAAGGTTGCCTACATGGAGGCTGTCAGCACTTGGATCAAAGCCAATATAACCAGTGACCATATTATTTAAAAAGTGCTCCTCAAGTTCTTCGCTGTGACTGCTCCATTCAACGAAGCCCCGTTCTTTCAAAACTTTCAGTGCATTGCAGTACATCTTTTTATCCCTCCGGTTTATCATTGCTGATGGAAATCACTGCTGTTTCCGAGATTGCATACGTTCTGAAAAATAAATCTGTGTCAGTTAATAAAATGATATTGTTCCGCATCCCTATCTTTTTAAATGTCTGAAATATCCTTAGGACAGATCAAGACAAAACATGCAAGAATTTTTGGCATTAATATCTCAAATGCATATCTTTGCAGAGCATAAAACATAATGTCATGACAGGCATAAACCAGATAAACAGTTGTGCAGGAAAGACTGGTGTTATAAGGAGCTATTTTGAATTCCTATACCAGCTTATCCTGCCAGATTCGGCTGTTTCCCATACTATCAGAGTCTTCCCCATGCCTTTCAGAATATTTCCAAAAGAGTCTGATATTCCCTGGTCGAAGGGGGAGAAAGAGGTTTCAGGCTGAAACGCGTCAGCTGCATCTTCCTGATAATATGACTCTTCATCAATACCAGGATCATTCATAAAAGCATTCATTTTAGTCATATCACTGAGAGCAGCGCCGATTTTAGGAAGGTCCGCAACGACCCAGCCTATGGCTTTTTCATTGTTTTTCATGAAATTTTGCAGTTTTTCTGTTCCTTTGATCGATTCAGGAGAGAGCAGGCCCAGTATTGCAGCATTTCCACGGCCTGCACCTACTACAGAAAAAGGAACATTATTGGTGCCGCCGAAATCAAACCCCTCAACTGGTTTAGGTTCTGCACCAAAGAACAATTTTGTCCAGAAGGCTTCAACAAGTTCTCTCATAAGGTCTTCATCACCGGTGAATTCTGCCATGACGCCTGGAAGAGCAAACCAGAGAATCTTGTTGTGACCGCCGATTGAAAACATTGTCTCTCCCGAGATTATCTTTCGTATCTGTTTTTTGCTCAGTCCCATACTGATGCCAAGCTCCCCCATTGTTTTGAGAGGAAAGGGCCAATCTTCAGGCGAACCTTTTAATTCGGGGATGTTCATGCCTGCGGACAGAAGAAGGGGCTGGGGGATAATACAGTTTGATGTATCCCATGTCTTAGGTTTCAGGGCATTCAGGAAAAGCGGCGATATCCTCTTTTCGAGCCCCCTTATCTTCCATACAGCTTCCCCTGCCTTGCCTGTTTTGTCATCGGGCTGGTTTGAACGCCAGGCCGCTTTCAGTATCAGAGGCGGTTTGGTCTCTCCCTCTGCCGACAAAAGACCGCCTTCTGAAATCTCAATATGTGCAGGCCATGATTTTTCTTTATCCCAATAATTTTTCGGGATATTCTCTGCAGATCCCGACCTTACGCTGAGCATTCTCAGAAGTGAACTGCTGCCAGTCGTAACAACAGCAAGATTTCTTTCGATGGCATAGCAGAGAGGTCTGTCTGCACTGTCTGTTATAATCTCCCATGATCCGTTTTCGCTGTTTTTCCTTATTTCAGTGTTCTG
>JAQVPO010000122.1 GCA_028702015.1 Synergistaceae bacterium
TGTGTATCTTAAAAATACAGTTATAACAGTTGAAGGCATTACTCAGCCGGATATGCTGACCAATATAATACTGTCAAAAATAAATCCCTTGCTTGAATTTAAAGAAATACCATTCTCTATCACATTTGAAAAAATTATAATGACAGAAGAAGCAGCAATAATGACAGGAATTCTAAAAGAATTCATGGGAGGTAAGATCTGGAAGTGGGAAAAACCATAATAGTATCTCCCCTTATTTTTACCGGTCAGCAATTTTTATATTAATAGTCAAAAAAAGACTAACGTTATATACTCATTAATATCATTTCACGCTGCATAAATCGTTTACTGCCTTTAACAGTTTGTACTATTTATCTGCCTTTTTATCTTCATTCAGTTAATCAAAGGACCCCCATTTCAATACCTATTATTATTTTCTGAATTTTAATCAATATACACACATTTTTTGTCCACATACGGTGGATAAATATGGGAATAGTATATTTTTTCTCTCCCTAAGCAGTTATCCAAGAAATCACAAACTCAGCATTTTTCATGTGATGTTCCTAAAATTAAGATTTGTTTACTCATTAATATCATAAATATCCACAAAACACATAGTTTAGGTAAAGATTATCCACCTTGATAAAAACTATATGGTCACTAATAATCAATTTTTTTTAACTTTGTTATATTTTACGCTTGCCCTATAGTTCAGCATTTTTTCTTATTCACATAAAACCACTATGTGTTTGTGGATATGTGTATATCTTATGTGGATTTAATTTACTTTTTGCTTTTCTCTCAGGTTGTTCTTCATGATACAATTATCCGGACAGACTTTCTTTGCTACTCTCTGTCCCTTGGGGTGAAAATTGATGAATAAAGATATAGATATTTTATGGAGTGAATTTAAAACTCACTGCGTTGAAGTTATTTCAACCTCTGACAGCGCTATTAAGACTTATCTTGACACATGTCTTCCTGTTTCAATGAAAGATGGTATTTTTGTTCTTGATGTACCTACTCCTTTTGCTAAAGAACAAATTAAGTCGCGTTTTCTTAATAAAATGAACAGCCTTCTGGTTGAGACAGGTTTTGGTACAAGCATTGAGATAGAAGTGAGCCAAGAGATAAAAGAAGATGTGGGCGCAGCTGGCAGAGCTGTTGCAGCAGCTTCTCCAATAAAACTTTCACTCAGCAGAAACGGGCTTAATCCAAACTATGTATTTTCGTCTTTCGTAGTTGGAAAGTCCAATAGGCTTCCGCATGCAGCATGTCTGGCTGTGGCAGAATCTCCTGGTGTTGCATACAACCCGCTTTTTATATGGGGAAAAGTAGGACTGGGGAAGACACATCTGATGCATGCTATAGGACACCATATTGAAAAAAATCAACCGAATACAAAGGTGCTTTATGTAAGCGCAGAAAAATTTACAAACGATCTTATTACATCCATCAGAAACAATACAAATAATGAATTCAGATCACGTTATAGAGAACTAGATGTCCTGATGATAGACGATGTCCAGTTTATTGCCGGGAAAGAACAGACTCAGGAAGAGGTATTCCATACTTTCAACGCACTTCATAATTCAAAAAAACAGGTCATAATCAGTTCAGACAGACCCCCAAGAGATATACAGGGTGTAGAGGACAGGCTTGTTTCCCGTTTTGAATGGGGACTTGTTACTGACATACAGCCACCTGACCTTGAAACCCGCGTTGCTATACTTCAGAAAAAGGCTGAGATCAAAAATTATGATATACCTGATGACATTATTCTATTTATTGCCCAAAACATTCCAAGCAACATAAGAGAACTTGAGGGAGCATTAAACAGAATAGTAGCATGTTCTGAATTCAATTCAGATCCGATGACAATGGAAAATGTCTCTGTGTGGCTGAAAGATATGCTGCACGATACGCGTTCCGGTCCTGTAAATATAGGACTTATCCAGCAACTTGTAGCCGAAAGCTTTGGTATATCAATAGATGATTTACTTTCTCAAAAAAGAACCGCTGACCTTGCCCTTGCAAGGCAGGTTGCTATGTACCTTGCAAGAAACAGGACAGGTGAAAGTCTACAGCAGATAGGGTATGCTTTCAATAAAAAAGATCATACTACTGTTATTCATGCCTGTAAAAAGGTTGAAGAACTTCTAAAAAATGATCTAAGGGTCCGCTCTTTTGTGGATAATGTTGTAAGTAAGCTGTAGATTCTCTTGTTTTTTTCGTGTATATTTTTGTGAGTAAAAAATTTTTTTTATTTTTTCGTTTTTTTTTGTGATTTATGTGGATTAATATTTTTTCTATTTCTTTTTATATCCACACAATAAAATCAATTACAGTAAGAGTTTTTAGTAGTTTTCAACAAATCCACAGCTCCTACTACGCCTATTACTTGTTTTTGATAATATACAGATAAAAGCAGGAGGTCATACTTATGAAACTTTCAATAAACAAAAAATTATTCCTCCAGAGCTGGGGGCTTGCTGAAAGAAGTACCTCAAGTTCCAGCTCAATGAGCATTCTTTCTTCTGTACTTGTAAAAGCATCTCATGATAAAGTAACTTTACAAGCTACAGATATAAGAACCTCAATAATTTGTACTGCTTCAGGCATAAATGTTATTGAACCAGGAGAGGCTGTTTTCCCTGTAAAAATTGTCAGCGAGCTATTTAAAAAAGCACCAGGAGAGGAATTCAATTTAACTGTTTCTGACGGAAAAGTTATTTTGAAAGCAGGAAAGAGTAAGTATAACTTCAGTACTTATCCTGTAAGAGAGTTTCCTTCTCTTCCTACATCATCAGATGCTAAGCTGTTCTGTAAGCTGTCGGTAGGAGAACTTGCTGAGGTAATCGAGGAAGGAACTTTAGCAGCATCATCAGGAGAGGAATTTCCTCTTTATCTTTCATCTGCAAATTTTCAGATATTGAATGGCGTATTGAATGTAGTTTCAACCGATACAAGGAGACTTGCCCTTTCAGGAGCCGCAGTAAGTGAAAGTGTTGATTCAGACAGTGCTCTTCTGCCAATGAAGGGAATTAAGGAAATACAGAGGATAATGACTTCACTGAATCCAGAATATGTTGTTGAGATACTTTATGACGATGCACAGTTTTATTTCAAAACAGATAATGTTGAATTCACAGTGAGGAGAGTTGAATCCCATTTTCCAGCTTATGAAAAAATACTTCCAAAGACACATGCAACTACAGTAGTTCTTGACAGAGGAGATCTAATCTCTGCTCTTGAAAGGGTAGATGTTATCGTTAAGGATTACAACAGGATGGTAATACTTGATATAGCAAAGGAAAATAAGTTTGTAATGAGAGGAAGAGCTCCAGATTTTGGAAATGCGAAAGAAGAGATATTTGCTGAAATATCTGGAGATGATCTCAAGATAGCAGTTAACTCTAAATTTTTTATGGAATCTCTGAAGGTTTTGAGAGAACCGCATGTAAGACTTTCATTTAACGGATCATCTGGTCATATGGTTGTCAGAAGATCAGACGGAGAAAAATTTATTTGCCTTATAGCACCGATCAACCTTACTGAAGAAGAGCTTAGAATGGGTGAGACAGAGTTAGATTACGGAGATGGGATATAACAGAGTAAGGTTCAATAATTTCAGAAATATTGAACCCCGGGAGATAAAATGGACCCCGGGGTTGAACTTACTTACAGGACCGAACGGTTCTGGTAAGACTAACCTTCTTGAAGGGATCAATATCGTTTCCGGATGGGGTCCTCTTGAGCGTGGAACAAGATCCTCATCAATTCCTTCTTGGAACAGCGGATCTTCCGAGGTTCAGCTTACTGGTCAGCTTGATGATGAGAATGGAGAAATAGTAAAAGTCAAATTATCTTCAAGGTACACGATAAGGTTAGATGAAAAACCTATAACAGCAACAGATCTAAGATGGAAAATACCAGTTCTTTCATTCTTACCAAACGATATGTCAATAATAGAGGGATCGGCTTCCTTCAGAAGAAGGCTTATGGATATGCTCCTCACTCTGATAATCCCGGTATATGCAACTAGGCTGAATGATTACAGGCGGGGAATCAAACAGAAAACTGTAATTCTGCGAAACCATGGCAAAACAGATTTTATTGACAGAGCTCTTCTGCCTCTTGCATCATGGATTTGGAAGATGAGAGAAGAAGTTCTAGTGATGATATCTGAATCAATGGATGATATTTATGATCTTCTGCCATATCCTACAGAGATAAGTCTTGTTAGAGGAGGAGCTGGTTCTTTACCACAGCCGGAAGAAGATTTCATATATTCACTTAAAATAAATAAAAATAAAGAAGAGGTACTTAATGTTCCTGTAGTAGGTCCGCACAGAGATGATATGCTCATCAGAACAAACGGAACTACTGCAGCTCTTTCGTTAAGCAGAGGATTCAGACGGCGTGTTGCTGTAGCACTGATTCTTGCAGCTGCCGATGGAGTGAGGAGAAAACTTGGCAAAGACCCTGTTCTTCTTCTTGATGAAATCACAGCAGAATTGGATTCAGACGGAAGAGACTTACTGTTCTGCGCTCTTATTGAAAGAAAAACTCAGGTTTTTGCCTCTACAGCAGAGCCCTTTGCAGAAAGTTTTCCTGGCAGAATATATCGTGTTGATTCGGGGAGAGTTGAAATAATCGATGAAGATTGAAGAAAAATATGATGTTATAGTTGTCGGCGGAGGCCATGCTGGATGCGAGGCAGCTCTTGCTGCCGCACGTATGGGGTCAAGTGTTCTTATGCTTAACCTCTATCTGGACAACACTGCAATGATGCCATGCAATCCTTCAATTGGAGGTCCGGCAAAAGGACACCTGGTCAGAGAAATAG
>JAQVPO010000123.1 GCA_028702015.1 Synergistaceae bacterium
AAAACGATAAATAAAAAAGAGATGGGATCCCTTTTAGATACTGCTTATGACAAAGTAGGGCAGACTGCTATGGTCGAAATGCTCGATGAGATCAAGACGCTTGGATATCACTGGTCGACGTACAGCGGCATAAGCCTTGGGGTAGGAGATGTAATAGTACCTCCTGAAAAGAAAGAGATTCTTGACGTGACGCTTGAACAGGAAGAAGACCTCACATCTCAGTACGAGATGGGTATTCTTACCGAAGATGAGTATATGCGGCAGAAGGACATCCTATGGTCCGACGCAGGGCGGCGTATAGCCGATAAGATTATGGACAGTATGGCCGAGACCAACCCTCTGAGAATTATGGTTGATTCAGGAGCACGAGGATCGCGCGGACAGGTAGCGCAGATGGCAGGAATACGCGGACTTATGGCGGATCCTTCCGGGCGGATAATACGCTATCCTATTGTAGCTAACTTTAAAGAAGGGCTCAACACTCTTGAGTACTTTATATCAACACATGGAGCAAGGAAGGGTCTTGCTGACACAGCTCTGCGTACTGCAAAATCGGGTTATCTAACGAGACGTCTTGTCGATGTTGCCCAGGATCTGATAATAATGGAAGAGGACTGCAATACTGAGCATGGTGTAGAAATACGCCCGCTTCTCCAGCAGGATGGCAAGGCCACTATTTCCATGGCTGAACGGCTTACTGGGAGAACCAGCCTCCTTGATCTTCCTCATCCAGTGACAGGGGAATCCCTTCTTGTAAGGAATGAAGAGATATCTTCTGAAAAAGCTGAGTATATAGAATCTCTTGGTATAACTTCAGTATGGGTTCGCAGTCCTCTTACGTGCGGATTGAGACATGGTATATGCAGAGTTTGCTATGGCAGAGACCTTGGAACAAGGAAAAAAGTTGCGATTGGAGAATCTGTTGGGGTCGTTGCGGCTCAGTCTATAGGAGAACCTGGAACACAGCTTACAATGAGAACCTTCCACACCGGAGGTGTCCGTCAGTTTACAGGTGAAGACATCACTCAGGGACTTCCAAGAATAGAGCAGCTTTTTGAGGTTCGCAGACCCAAAAAGGTTGCTATTCTTGCTGAGGTAGGGGGCACTCTCCTTGAGATCAGAGAGATGGATGGCAAGAAAAAACTTATCATAGGGGTAGTAAAGGAAGACGGCTCTGAGGAAAGGATATCCTACAATATACCGGCATCTCAGAATCTGCTTTCTGGAATAGAAGAAGGTTGTACTATATCGAAAGGAATGCTGCTTACAGAGGGATATATTGATCCACAGCAGCTGCTTGAGGTTGAAGGTCTAGAGGCGGTACAGCATTACTTGCTTGACGGGATCCAGGAAGTCTATCGTTCGCAGGGGGTTTCAATAAATGATAAACACATTGAGACAATACTTCGCAAAGTCGCTCCTGTGAACCGTGTCAGGGTTGTAGAAGAGGGAGACAGTTCTTTTGTTTCAGGTGAACTTGTATGGAAAGAGGATCTTGAAGAAAGCACAGCTCTCATCTCAGCGCAAAATCAGATTTCGTTGGATGAATCATACAATTTCCTGAAAGACTGTAAACTCATTGACGCGCCTGGAGATATTATCAAAAAAGAGAGTGACGTCAATACAATGATAACAAAAGCAGCCCTTGGCGAGATGCTTAAATCCGGCGGAGCTGCAGGAGAACTTATAGTTCAGGATCAGGAAGGCGAACTGCGTGTTGTCCTTGGGGATGCAAGTTTCCGGAGGACAATGGAAGGTCTTGAACTGATAAAGGAGTTTAAGCCGGAGGGTCAGGACGAGGCGGTAATAAAAGCAGGAACAAGACTTTCTGCCTCAGACCTTGCAAAGATAGCGGCGCTGCCGCCTCAGCCGATGCTGGTAAGGGATACTAATATCCTTGATGAATGTGAAGATGCTGCATGGTTTGCAGCCGATGTTGAAAAGGACGGCAAAGTGATCATTCCAATGGATGCACTCGTCGACTCGCTGGCAATAAAGACATTGAGCGCAAATAACATCAGTGAGATTAAACTCTGGAAATCACCAGAACATCTTAATCTGACTGATTCGATGCATCACCTTTTAATAGAGCACTACTTCGGCAAACCTCTTACACAGGCGATCGACTCTGAGGGGGAGATCATCGAAAATATTACGCATAGCATTGACGGTTCAATAGTCAGGGGTATAGTTGAGGGATCGATATCTGGAATAGAGACTGAGGGCAGTATAATCACAAGGGAAAAAGTCATCAGGCAGATATTGACAGAGAGGGCACTTGGAAAAGTGCTTCTTGAAAATGTAAATGACGAAAAGGGAAATGTTGTGGCAGAAGCTGGTCAGGAAATAACCAGCAAAGTCCTGGATATCATTGCTCCGTCAGTTGCAGATGACATAACCGTACGTCCTAAACAGGCACCATCAGATTTCAAGCGGCTTATACAAAGGGTTTCCTTTGTAAGGCGCCTGAGAGAACAGCCTCAGTGGCGGCCTGTAGTTCACGGTGTTACTAAAGCAGCACTGGCTACAGACAGCTTCCTGTCTGCCGCATCCTTCCAGCAGACAGCCCAGGTCCTTGCAGCCTCAGCTGTGAGGGGTGATGTGGATAACCTGGCTGGGCTGAAGGAAAACGTAATAATAGGACTTCTTATACCAGCTGGGACCGGGATTGAAAAGTACAGGAAGATCGAAATATCGGAAACAGCTGATACCTCAATTTCAGAAGGTGAAGAAGTATTAGATCCTGCCGGCGAATAGGACTCTGTAAGTAAGTATTTCTACCTAAAAAAATATAATTAAAAAAATTTTTCAGCGGAAGCTAAAGTGTTTATTGACACTGGGGGCTTCCGCTGTTAATATACTCTGGTGCGCCTTTGCACAGGAGGTGTTCGTGTGCCTTTAAATGAACTTGCCTCAACTAGAAGAACAGCTGGACTGAACTCGGTTATGAGGAAGCTTAGGGCAAATGAAATAAGTAAGGTTTTTATTTCTAAAGAAACAGATGCCCACCTCGCAGCAGAAATATTGGAAGAGGCCTCAAAACAGGGGGTCCCAGTAGAGTGGGCGGAGACATCATTGCAGTTGGGAAGGGCATGCGCCGTTACCAGAAGAACTTCTGCGGCAGCACTTCTTAAAAAGTAGAAAGTTATATTAAAAGGAAGGAGGGAGCTATTTGCCAACAATAAGCCAGCTTATACGCAACGGCAGGGAAGACAAAAGGCGTCGCATGAGCGCTCCTGCGCTTCAGGAGAATCCGCAGCGCCGCGGAGTTTGTACCCGCGTTTATACTGTTACTCCGAAGAAGCCTAACTCTGCTCTCCGTAAAGTCGCACGTGTGCGTCTTACTAACGGAATAGAAGTAACTGCTTATATACCGGGTGTAGGACATAATTTGCAGGAACACTCTGTTGTCCTGGTCCGTGGAGGACGTGTAAAGGACTTGCCTGGTGTTCGTTATCACATAATCAGGGGAACTCTTGACTGCGGCGGCGTTGAAAACCGTCGTCAGAGCCGTTCGCTCTACGGCGCTCGCAGACCGAAGTAATTTTGTATTGTTAAAGGGAGGTAGTCCTAATGCCACGTAAAGGACATGTAAAAAAACGTATAACGCCGCCCGATTCAGTTTATGCGAACCCGGCAATTTCAAAATTCATAAACTGCCTTATGCTCAGCGGAAAAAAGAGTACGGCAGAGAGAATTTTTTATGGAGCACTGGATCTGGCAGGAGGCAGGCTCAATATTGAACCTGCAGAAGTATTTGAAAAAGCGATGTCCAACGTTCGCCCTCTTGTTGAGGTACGTCCAAGAAGAGTCGGCGGAGCAACGTATCAGGTTCCTGTGGAAGTTAAGCCTGAAAGAGCTCAGGCTCTTGCAATCCGCTGGATCATTAATTTCTCTCGTTCACGCAAGGGGATCCCTATGGTTGAACGTCTTGCACGCGAACTTACTGATGCCTGCAAGGGTGAAGGCGGTTCTGTTAAGAAGAGAGAAGATACGCATCGCATGGCGGAAGCTAACCGTGCGTTTGCACATTACCGCTGGTAGTGCAAGGAATATAAATTTCAAAGTTTTAGTTTGGTGGTGTTGACGATGCAGGGCATCGACTTGAGTAAAGTGCGCAATATTGGAATAGCTGCGCATATAGATGCAGGTAAGACGACAACGACAGAGCGAATTCTGTTCTATACAGGCCGCAAGCACAAACTTGGAGAGACTCACGAGGGTGCTGCAACAATGGACTGGATGGAGCAGGAACGTGAGCGTGGTATCACGATCACATCTGCTGCCACTACCTGTTTCTGGGGCGATTGCCTTATCAATATTATTGATACACCCGGGCACGTGGACTTTACTGTGGAAGTCGAGCGCTCTATGAGAGTGCTTGATGGTGCAGTATCCGTTTTTTGTGCAGTTGGCGGAGTCGAACCTCAGTCAGAAACAGTTTGGCGTCAGGCTGACAAGTATCATGTTCCCAGGATCGCTTTCGTTAACAAGATGGACAGAGTGGGTGCGGACTTTTTCTCTGTTGTTGATCAGATGCGCAAACGTCTTGGTGCGCGGGCGGTCCCAATTCAGATACCTATCGGTGTTGAGGACGGTTTTACCGGAATGGTGGACCTTGTAGCCCAAAAGGCAATAATATATGATGACACACTTGGGACAGAGTTTCATTTGGCAGAAGTGCCCCCGCAGCTTGAAGAAGAGGTCGAGATCGCCAGGTCTGAAATGATAGAGACCCTTTCTGACTACGATGATGATATGATGAATATTTATCTTGAGGGTCAGGAAGTTTCAGAAGAGATGATCAGGCAAGTTATTAG
>JAQVPO010000124.1 GCA_028702015.1 Synergistaceae bacterium
CGAGCATGAAAGTTATCGGGTTCGCAAGGAGCGGTCCGAAATCGGTAAGCGCGCCTATGCCCATAAAAATTATTATCGGGTAAAGCTCGTGATCAATACCAGCCTTAACAAAGTAGAGAAAACCGCCTTCGTCAATTATACCTGAGAGCGGAAGGTTCACCAGCAGACATCCAAAAGCTATAGGCAACAGGAGAAGCGGTTCAAATCCCTTTGCTATAGCAAGGTACAGAAGTACAAAAGAAACCAGGAGCATAATCAGGTTTCCGCCACTTAAGGCGATTATTCCCGATTGGTCAACCACACCCTTAAGGGCATTAAGATACAATTCCATTTTATTTACTTCCCCTATTGCAGTTTGAAGAAGATTTAGAAGCTGCAGAAATATTTAACAATCTGTGAGTAACCGCCATTATCAACATCAATCCAATTATTACAAGAAAAACTACACTAAGAGATATAAACGACATCACAAGCGCTCCTGTCAGGCCTGTGAAGTGTGAACTCATCGAGACAACTTCAGACATATTTATGTACCTCCAGCCATTAAACAAATCAGAACAGAGCAAAAGACAGAACAGCTATCCGCGCATACTTAAGTACCGCAGAACAATCTTTATGCGCTGAACACATATACAGAAATCCTTTCCGCTAATTTCTGTTAAAGCGCGGAAAAGGTCATCCAAGCATATATATCAACATGGCAAGAGTAATTTATTCCAGCTTACGCGTCGTCTTAACGCTGAAAAAGGCTTTCGCACAAACATTCCCGAATCTGTAAAAGCTTTTTTCAAGAAGTACAGAAAGCGGGGAGCAGGTATCGCGGGACGTCAGAAAATGTTCTGTAAACTGAGATGTAATTTTATTTCTGATCCTATTTCTTGTATTAATTGTACCCGGATTTCCAAATGTTTCAAAGGAGACTTCCAAAGCAGCAGGCAGTTCTTCTCCATCAGAATTCTGCGAGAATGGGGTGCCCGGCAGGTCTGATTTTCTAGTCTGCACACACTGGAATGAGAAAAGCGGGGCGTTTTGTCCATTATCAATCCCTGCATAAGCCATCAGTGCAAATGGTGCAGAGATACAGCAGGCTGAAAAGACAAAAGAACCTAACACCACAAAAAACAGCAGTTTTTTTATGCAACCATTATTGCAGCAGCACATTACGGTTTGGTCTCCTTATACAGCAGGATATATTACCATGACTGCAACGCAAAAAATATTTTACAGGATCATCGCACCTAGAGACGCAACACGTTATACCATTTAGTGATAGTAAATGCAATAGAACATAAATAAAGGCGGACACTGGAATGTCCGCCTTTAAATATCCTCTTTTAACTGAGATTAGATAAACGCTGGTTCGAAGAAAAGATCGTTCTCAGCAAACCTCGAAAGGCGGAAACGATAAAGATCAACAAAAGGCTTCTCTCCCATAAGAAGTTCCTTGCAAACTCTTCCGCCGGAAGGACCAAACTGCAGTCCATGACCGCTCCAGCCACAGTTAACCAGCAGTCCTTCCACAGGAGTCCAGTCGATTATTGCATTATGATCCGGAGTGTTATCATAGGGACCTGACCACTGACGTACTACCCTTATTCCGCTCAGAGCTGGGATCCTCTTCAGAACGCTCGTTGTAACTCCTTCAAGGAACTTGGCGCTGTTTGTAGTCTCAGTAGTATGAGGTTCATCCTGATCATCACGTCCAAACATGAAAGTTCCGTTCGGGCACTGTTTGAAATACGCACCGTCATCAAGGCAGAGAACCATAGGACAGTCAAAAACTTCCACAGGTTCTGTTATAAGCAGGTTGTGACGTTCAGGGTAAACAGGAAGATCTACACCTACAGTTGCTGCCAGTGGTGTTGACCATGGTCCTGAAGAGAGGAGGACTTTCGGGGCATGCCATTCTTCACCGTCTTCAGTCACCACTCCCTTTATCTTGCCATTTTCTGCCAGGAGCTTCACAACTGGGCAATATGTCTTTACTGTAGCACCAAACCTGCGGGCAGCGTGACCGTATGACAGTGTAAGTGTCTGAGGATTAATATGTCCGTCATCACCGCAGAAAGCAACACCAATGATACCGTCCATGCAAAGATAGGGCCAGCGTGCCTTTACTTCATCCGGAGCCATCATCACTGATGGAATATCAAGACTCTTCTGAAGATCTACGTTCTTTTGTAGCTGGGCAAGAACGCTGTCAGCATAGGCAACCCACATATATCCCCATTGAGTGAATTCAAGGGACATTCCCGTATCAAGCTCTTCCTCAAGAGTAGGAAAGACCTGAAGATTATATTTTGCCATATGCAGGTTAGTTTCTGTCCCAAAATGCTGGCGAAGGCCAGCTGCTGAGCGCCCGGAACCGCCTGAACCAAGATATTCCTTTTCAAAAAGAACTACCTTTACACCGGCCTTTGCCAGCTCATACGTAGTGGATGCTCCGTGAACTCCACCGCCTACGACAATTACATCAGCTGTTTTTATAGTCATAGCACCCTACCTCCTATTCGTTATCTTCGGCCAATAGTTTGGCTTTGACCGGTTTCACCGGAGGCCTGATAACTCCAGGCAGAAGCTCTGCTACTGGTTTGCCTGTCGACTTCGATATCTCGCGGAGGATGATGTCGCGGCAGCCTCTGCCCTGGCAGGGGCCCATGCCTACACGCAGTATCCTCTTGAGTTCTTCAAAATTTGTGTAGCCTGCATCAATCCATTTGCGGATTTCATCTATTTCTATCTCTTCACAGCGACAGATGACATTGGCTTTCTTGTCTGTCATGGCTAGCACACCACCTTGATGGCACGGATCTCTCCGACCAGTTTTTTAGGGATGACAACGCTTACTACCGTCGTCTGGTCCTTAAGAGGCTCTGTTACTGCACTGACTTCTCCCTCGGATACTTCTTCCCCGACTCTGTTAAGGCATTTCACTTTCTGTCCCTTTGCAGGCTTCGGCTCAAGTTCGTACGGCAGCTTGATGACTGCTTCGTCCGCACTGTATGTAAGGTCTATTACAAAGCATGCAAGTCCGGGGCATTTCGCTACGCAGAGTCCGCAGCCAGTGCATTTCTCATAGTCTATTTCCGGGACGTCGTTTATGTCCTTGAAGGGCTTGACCGCTCCCGTAGGACAGCTAGTCGCGCAGGGGTTGCACGGGATCCGCTGCGGACATTCGATCACTACGTATCCGCCCTTTTTCTGCTCCCACGCTTCCTGCGGGGGAAGGATGGCCCCTGGCCTGTTTTCTACCAGTACGCCGCTGCAGAAGAGTTTCTCCTTGTCATTGCTGTTGCATGTGCAGCCCATCTTTATGCCTCCCATCCGTCAACAAGTACCTGACAGATCCCGCCGCGGATCTTTTCTCCGACTTCGCCTGCGCGAAGGTGGTCCAGTCTTGTCCAGTATTCTTTGAATGATTCTTCTTTTACATTGAGACCCAGTGACTTCGCTGCGCTGTGGCCTGCTATCCTGCCTTCCACCATCGCCGCGGAGGCCTCTTCTATGCCTGATGCGTCTCCTGCCACCCAGATGTCAGGGTTGCTGGTGCGCATGGTATTGTCTCTGAATGGAACGTGTCCGCAGAGCTGCGGGCAGTACTGCATCTTAGCTCCCGCCTGCCAGAAGAGTTCCGTGGTCGGCGTGAGCCCTACTGCCATGCAGATAACGTCGCAGTCGATCTTCCTGGGTTCGCCGATAAGCTGGAATTTGTCGTCAAGTTCCTGGATGACGGCTCCTTCGATGACTTTGTCGCCTACTGCTTCTACGATGGTGTGTCTGAGAAGGATAGGGATCCCCAGTCTTCTGATCTTTGCCGCATGGACCCAGTATCCGCCGATCTTGGGCATGGCTTCGACTACCGCCGCGATCTCAACTCCGGCCTGCCTCAGCTGGTAGCTCACTATAAGACCAATGTTGCCTGCTCCTACCATGAGGACTTTCTTGCCGGGAACTACTCCGTATACGTTCATAAGGGTCTGTACTGCGCCTGCTCCGTATACTCCGGGAAGGTCGTTGTTCGGGAATGGGATGAGTCTTTCCTGGGCTCCCGTCGCAACTACTGTCTTTTTTGCCTTGATCCTGTAGTATTCCTCTTCACCCTTCATTGCAGTGAAGATACCCTCTTCAGGATAGTAGCCGGTCACTGTCGTGTTGGTACGGATATCTACTTTGTCTCCAAGGGAGGAGATCTCGTCAAGAAGGATCCCGGCTATTTTATAGCCGCGTGTGCCTGCATATTCGTCTTTGCTCCCGAAGAATTTATGGGTCTGCTTGACCAGCTGGCCGCCGGGATGAAGGTCGCTTTCTATCACTGTTACTTTCGCTCCCGCTCCTGCCGCTTCTGCTGCCGCGCAGAGACCTGCTGCTCCGCCGCCTACTACGAGGAGGTCTGTCTCTATCATTTTCTTCATTCGTCCCGCCTCCCGCTATTTCGCTTCCAGTGGGACCTGGCCCTTGCCGTGCTGGGTCTCCACTTTCATGCCTGCCGCCAACGGCGTCACGCAGGTACGCACGTTGGGTACTCCGTCAACTACCATGAAGCATGAGCTGCATTTCCCTATGGCGCAGAAAAAGCCTCTCGGACGCTTCATCTCAGGCGTTACCCTGTAGATCCTCACATCGTTGGCATGAAGTGCCATCGCTATCGGTTCGCCCTCAAAACCCTTCATTTCCTTGCCGTCGAATGTGAACGCTACTTCCTTGCCGTGATGGAACTCTAAGATCGGGTGTTTCTGTATCAGTTCCATGCCCTCTCTCCCTCCTTGTGCTT
>JAQVPO010000125.1 GCA_028702015.1 Synergistaceae bacterium
TTAAAAGCGAGGATGAGATAGCTGCAATACTGGCTCATGAATTCGTCCATGCGGACAGAGCTCACGGTATAGTTCAGGCAGCAAGAAACAACAGGCTTAACCTTCTTACCCTGGCCGGCATGATAGCGGCTACGCAAGGCGGTGGAATGGCAGCTGCAATGCTTTCAAGCGCTATCCAAACTGCAATAATGGGAGCATACAGCATAGAGCTTGAAAAAGAGGCAGATGCAAGAGGAATAGATATCATGCACAAGGCAGGCTACAACCCCGCTGCGATGCTTACGACCATGGAACGGCTGCAGGTCGAGCGAATGAAAAGAGCTTACGTTGATCCCGGAATATTTCAGACCCATCCTGAGGTCGAAGAGAGGGTTAGGGCAGCTCTCAAATATATGAAAGATAATGGAATAGAGGTAGACAGGAAGGATGTCCTCCATAAGCTGACGACTGAAGTTGCTGTGAAGGACGGAAGGGCGGTCCTCACAATAGATGCGAAAACATTAGCTGATCTGCCTGAGAGTAAAGAAAATTATGCATTTCTCAGCAGGCTCGGGGAACTGCTGGATGATATCCTTGCGCTGGAGCTTGCACCCTATGATGTTACAGTTCATGGCACTCACGGTGATCAGTCTCTGATTATAAAAGGCAGGATAATACTGAAAGAAAGCGAGATGCCTGAGGGGATGCCGCAGATACCGGAGATCAGAGAGAGAATCGTCACGGCTCTTGCTGACGCAAGAAGGGAAAACCCTCTTGCCGATTACTACGAATAAAGTCAGTATTGTCCTGTTTTCATATCAGGGCCTTGAACTATAACAGAGAAGTATCAGTATTGTATATAACAATTTTTTATCAGGAGCAGAAGCTTTTTCGAAGCTCCTTTTTTATTGGCACAAAGCGTACAGGAAATGAGCAAAACGATTCTTTTTTATATTTTGACGAGGATTATTGTATTGCTGCCGTAACGTCAGCTGAACAAAGATCCGTATATATTTAGCCTATTTGCTTACTTAAACTGAGCCAAAATATCATATTAATCCTGTAAAATAGATTAAGCTGAATAGGAGGGGTAGAATGTACATATCACTTTATCGCAGATACAGACCCCAGAGATTTTCTGATATGGTAGGGCAGAGCGCAGCTGTCAGTGTCCTCCGCGAATCATTGAAAGAAGGTCGTATCGGGCATGCATATCTATTCTCAGGCCCCCGCGGCTGCGGTAAAACATCTGCCGCCCGTCTTGTCGCTAAAGGACTTAACTGCCAGAAACTTGGAACTGAGGGAGAGCCGTGCGGTGAATGCGAAGCCTGCAATGCGATAGCTCAGGGGGAGCATCTTGATGTCATAGAGATAGATGGTGCATCAAACAGGGGCATCAACGAGATAAGGGATCTTAAAAGTCATGTCAACCTCAAGCCTTTAAGCGCCCCCTACAAAGTATATATAATTGACGAAGTGCACATGCTTACCGAGGCGGCTTTCAACGCACTTCTTAAAACTTTGGAAGAGCCGCCTGCAAACGTTGTCTTTCTTCTTGCTACAACTGAACCTCATAAGGTGCCTGTTACGATAAGGTCAAGGTGCCAGCATATTCCATTCCACAGGATCTCCATGGCGGACATGGTCAACAGGGTCGCATACGTCTGCAGCGCTGAAAATATCCAGTCAGATATGGAAGCTGTCTGGGAAATATCACGACAGGCGGACGGTGCGCTCCGGGATGCGCTCTCTCTTACAGAACAGGCTGTTTCCCTTGGGAGAGGAACACTTACACTTGAAAGCGTTAAAGCTCTTACTGGCGGCAGCAACAGGACTGAACTGGAAAAGTGGGTAATAAATCTTCGCCTTGATCCAAAGGAATCAAACGCAGCTCTCCAGGAAATGCTCAGCAGGGGCATCTCGGCAGAGAGGCTTACTGAATCCCTGTTTGCCGTGTTCAGGGATATGTGGATATTCTCTCTTTGGGGTGAAAAAGGGACGGACGCGCTTGAAATATCTGAAGAAGAAGGTAAGTTTCTCAGAGAGGAGACCCCCTTCTGGCTGGCAGAAAAACTCAGATCCGCCTGTCTTTTCTGCACCAGCCTTCTGCCACGGGCTAGATATGGAATGCGCATGGAGGTTTTTTCAGGACTGATAATGCTTGAGCTGATGAACATAGTTGAAGGGAAAAAGGAAGCAGGCGATCTTACTAGGGCTCATACCAAATCCCGGGAGACTGGTCCGGCAGAGATACGCAATAAGTTCTGTAAGGCTGGGCCTGAAACAGAAAGCAGCGCTTCTCCCGCACAGGTGAAGAGAGAGTTCAGACAGGATGCTGTTTCTGCTGCGGAGGGAATATCTTTTGAAGGACTGTCAGACTTGATTTATGCAAAGCTGCTTTCAATGCTTGGAAGCAAAGGGATTTCAATCGGAGCAGCCTTGCTGAATTGCGGTGTGGTGATTGATGGAGCAGAATGGAAGCTTGCCTCTGACGCGCAGTCGCCAGCCCATACATACCTTATGATCCCGCAGAACAGAAAGCTGCTGTCAAAGGCCTTGCAAGAAATCTGTAATGTTAATGACCCTGCAGCGAAAGGTGCTGCCTTTGAGGTGCCTGAGGGCTGCCTTGCTGAGGACATCTCAAAGGAGGAGGATGCCTCAGAGTTGACCGGCAGAGCAGCCACAGGAGCAGTAATTGCCAATACTGACAGGATCGTTAAATTGCTTGGGGCAGAGGTCCTGTATGTTAAGGACGCAAACGGAGAGAGCGAGACTGACGATTTCGGGAGCGCCGACTGATGGGTGAAAAACCATTTGTCCACCTGCACGTCCACAGTGAATACAGCCTGCTGGACGGAGCAAATAAATGCGGAGATCTTGCCTCGGCTGCCGCAGAAATGGGAATGGACTCCATTGCAATTACAGATCATGGGGTAATGTACGGCTGTGTTGAGTTTTACAACAAATGCCTTGCCAAGGGGATAAAACCTATCCTTGGATGCGAGGTTTATGTTGATCCGAACGGCTATACCTGCAGGGAGGGCAAAAACCAGCATCACCTTATACTGCTTTCCGAAAACGAAGAGGGATATCATAACCTCATGAAGATAGTTTCCGTTGCCAATACGGACGGCTTTTACTACAAACCAAGGATCGACCATGAATTGCTTGCCAAGCACAGCAAAGGAATAATAGGTGCTTCTGCCTGCCTTGGCGGTGAAATACCCGGTCTGATATTAAAAGGAGACAATGAGGGCGCAGTATCAAGGGCCGCCCTTTACAGGGACATACTTGGAGATGGCAATTTCTTTCTTGAGCTTCAGCATAACAGTATCCCCGAGCAGGCTATAGTTAACAAAAAGCTTATCGAGATAGCCAGAAAAGAGAACTATCCGCTGATAGCCACAAACGATGTCCACTATATGCGTAAAACAGATGCTGAATGGCATGATGTCCTTCTTTGCGTCCAGACCAACAGCAATGTTGACGATCCTAACAGATACAGGTTCAAGGGAAATGATTATTACTTCAGGTCACCGGAGGAAATGTGGCAACTTTTCGGTTCTGAGATCCCTGAATGCCTTCTTAACACACAGAAAATAGCTGACAGGTGCAGCGTTAAGCTGGAGATGGGACATTATTATCTTCCTGAGTTCCTGCTTCCGGAAGGTGAGACACTGGAATCCCACTTGAGAAGCTCCGCGGAGGAGGGCCTTAAAAGAAGGCTTAAAAGCGAAGCCCCTCCCGAACATTATCTCAAGCGTCTATACTACGAACTTGACGTAATAGAACAGATGGGTTTTCCCGGGTATTTCTGCATAGTTGCGGACATCATCTCGGCTGCAAAAAAGAGAGGGATACCTATCGGTCCGGGCAGAGGCTCTGCAGCCGGTTCATTGGTTGCCTGGTCGCTTGGTATAACTGACCTTGACCCTATCAAATATAATCTGCTCTTTGAACGTTTTTTGAATCCGGAACGCATAAGCATGCCTGATATTGACACTGACGTTTCTGACAAAAGAAGAGACGAACTGATAGAGTATATCGTTCAGAAATACGGCAGCGACAGAGTTGCGCAGATAATAACCTTTGACCGTATGAAAAGTAAGGGTGCGATCACAGATGTAGGCAGAGCCTTGGGAATGACAGTTGCTGATGTGCGAAGAGTGACCAAACTGATCCCGGATTCACTGAAATCGGGGATAACAAATATTGGGCAGGCACTTGCCGGGGTTCCTGACCTCAAGGCGATATACGATACAGAACCTGCAGTAAGGAAACTGCTTGATATATCTTCAAATATTGAGGGGATATCAAGGCATTGCTCTCAGCATGCCGCAGGAATCGTTATCACCCCTAAACCGATTATAGAAATGGTTCCGGTTAGAAAATTCGGAGAGAGCCAGATCGTGACACAGTATTCTATGGAGCCTGTGGAAAAGCTCGGTCTTGTAAAGATGGATTTTCTTGGACTCAGAACACTGTCTGTCATTGAGGGTGCGCTTGAAAATATAAAGGCCAACGGTAAGGGAATCATTGATCTTGATGAGATACCGATGGATGACCAGAAGACATTTGAAATGCTCCAGAAAGGCGATACTCTGGGGGTATTCCAGCTGGAGTCCAGCGGGATGACCGCACTTGTCGTAAGGATGAAGCCCGACTGTTTTGAAGACCTTATAGCCCTTGTTGCCCTTTACAGGCCAGGTCCCCTTGAAAGCGGAATGGCGGACCAGTATGTAAGATGCAAGCATAAGG
>JAQVPO010000126.1 GCA_028702015.1 Synergistaceae bacterium
TGCGCATCCGCTCTTGGATGGGATAATAGATGCGCTGTTTATGAAAGATATCGTTCTTTTATAGAAAAAAAGAGTGAAAAGATGTCGATCTGTAAAAAAGGAGATGCTGCCGAGTGAATAAAGGATCGCTTCAGAGGATAACGGAAGTAAGGGTCCGCGACGTTGCTGTCGGCGGTGACAGGCTTGCTGTGGTAGCAGGCCCCTGTGTGCTGGAAAGTTTTGATGGTGCATATGCCGTTGCGGAAGAGATGAAAAAATTATGCAGTGAGTTTGGTTTCGGGTATATATTCAAGGCCTCTTTCGACAAGGCAAACAGAACCTCGATAGCAAGTTACAGAGGACCTGGCATAGAAGAGGGCCTGGGGTGGCTCAAAGAAATAGGAAAGAGGCTTGACGTGCCTGTTGTAACTGATATGCACGAACCATGGCAGGCCGAAAAGCTTGCCGAGGCTGTAGACCTTATACAGATACCCGCATTTTTATGCCGTCAGACGGACCTTCTGGTAGCTGCAAGCAGGACAGGCAAGCCGCTTAATATCAAAAAAGCGCAGTATATGGCACCGGAAGACATGAGATCTGTAGTCAACAAATGCCGTGAGGCCGGCAATGAGCAGATAATACTGTGTGAGAGGGGAACAGCTTTCGGATACCATGAGCTTTCCGTCGATTTTCGTTCATTACCGGTAATGAGAAATCTGGGTTTCCCGGTTATGTTTGACGCTACGCACAGTGTTCAGAAGCCTGGGGGCCAGGGTGACAGAAGCGGGGGGGACAGGTCCTTTGTGCAGTCTCTGATACGTGCTGCCGCTGCTATAGGGATTGACGCTCTTTTTATGGAAGTACATCCCGATCCTGACTCTGCAATGTGCGACGGCCCCAATATGGTGCCTCTTCGCTCTATGAGGGAGCTTCTGAGGCAAACATATGAAATAGATAAGATAGTTAGAGAGAATATAGGCTTTGCTTCTCTTGAATGGACAGGTGAATAAAAAATGAATTTGCCGTATGAGCGGGAAGAAAAGAATGTTTCTGATGAAGAAATGCTTTCCGAAGGGAAAAGTATCCTTGAAAAGGAGGCCGAAGTCCTTAGATTAGCATCAATAGCAGCAGGTCCTGAACTTGTGGCTGCTGCACATTTGCTCAGCCGATGCAAAGGAAGGGTTGTCGTGTCAGGACTTGGAAAGTCAGGACATGTTGGAAGAAAAACAGCTGCTACATTTGCATCCTTGGGGGTTCCTGCGTTTTTTCTCCATGCAACGGAAGGCGCCCACGGAGATTTGGGTATGGTGTGCCGGAATGATCTCGGATATTTTCTCAGTAACAGCGGTGAGACAAGGGAGCTTATAGACATAATTCCATATTTTAAAAGATTGGGAGCACCAATAATAGCCGTTACAGGAAACGTAAATTCCACACTGGCCAGGGAAGCTGATATAATACTTAACTGCCATGTGGAATCAGAAGCTGATCCGCTTGGATTGGCTCCTACGAGCAGCACAACACTTCAAATGGCATTAGGCGATGCGGTAGCAGGCATGTCAACTCTTCTTCTCGGTCTTGGAAAAGAAGATTTTGCCCTATTTCATCCCGGAGGTTCTCTGGGAAAAAGACTTCTTCTGAGAGTGAGGGATCTTATGGGGACAGGAGACAAACTTCCTGTCATAAAGGAATCAGCCCTTGTCAGGGAAGCTCTCTTTGAGATAACGAGTAAGGGCTATGGAGCTACTGCTGTAGTAAATGATGATGGAAAACTTGTCGGGATATTTACTGACGGAGATCTCAGGCGTTTCATTGAAAGAGAAGGCGTGCAGGGTCTGGACATGCCTGTGAATATGGGCATGACACGCACCCCCAGGGTCATTTCGCCGGACAGGCTTGCTGTTGAGGCAGTACGAATAGTAGAAGAGTGGGAAGTATCAGCCCTTATCGCTGTGGAAGATGACAAGCCTGTAGGAATGGTACATATACATGAGATACTAAAAGCGGGGGTGGCTTAGCTGTCGCTGCTCAGATCCCTATATCAGCCCCTTATTGATTCGGTTTTCTTTTTGTCCTGGCCAAAATTAAGGAATAGATACAGTGAAGGCTATGATGAAAGAAGGGGTGTTCAGTCTCAGGAAGTGATTGAAAAGCTGAAAGGTGAAAGACCTTTCTGGGCTCACGGTGTTTCTGTCGGAGAAGTACAGGCATTAATGCCTGTGCTGAGGGCATCAAGGGCTTCTGGCTATAATGGACCGATAATAATCTCAACAACCACAGAAACAGGAAAAGATATGGCCTTTCGTCTGGGAGAAGGTCTTTTTGATCACCATATATATTATCCATGGGACAAAAAAGAATTTGTAATAAGAGCAATAAGAAGCCTTGACCCCTGGGCTTTTGCCACGGCGGAGACTGAACTGTGGCCTAATATGCTGTGGGAACTCAAAGATGCGTCGATCCCTGCCTTCCTTGTCAACGGAAGAGTCTCTGACAGGACCTGGCAACGCCTTAAGGGAGCAATGGGAAAGAAGATAGGTTTATCGGTTTATGGTCTCTTTGAAGGAATTTTCCTAAGGGAAAAGAGGGACTATGAGAGACTTAGAACTATAGGAGTACCTGTATCGAAGCTGAATGTTTTAGGCGACACGAAGGCAGATGCCCTACTGTCAAGGAGAGATCCGCTCAAGAGAGATCGCTGGGCGGCAAAATTAGGCGCTGATAAAAACAGAATATATATTGCAGGGAGTACACATCCCGGAGAAGAAGAGACTGTAGTAAGCGCCTTTGAAATACTTAAAAAGATATACCCTCATACAAAATTGATATTGGCACCGAGACATCCTGAACGTGCCGGTGATGTTCTTGCGCTTGCCGGTCAGAAACTGAAGGCAGGATTGCTTTCCTCTGATAAATTTGACTGCGATGTCATAGTTGTTGATAAGATAGGGGTTCTCTTTGACCTGTACGGCACTGCCATATCTGCATTTGTTGGGGGCAGTCTGGTGGATAAGGGCGGTCAGAATATTTTAGAGCCCGTCTCATGGGGGGTGCCGGTCCAATATGGCCCGCATATGGAGGATTTTGCCGAGGCGTCGGAAGCGTTTATTAGGCTCGGTATAGCTAAACAGATAAAAGACCCTGGAAGTCTTGCCGATGTATGGGTCGAAATAATGAAGAGATATGAAAATGATGATAAAAAATACAGAGGTCTCAGCGAGGAATATTTTGAACGCTGTTCGGGATCTTCATCAAGGACATGGGAGAGCATATATAAATATTATTAAGGAAGTCCCATGCTTTTGATCAAACCCGGCTCTGTTTAAGCTTTAGTATAAAAGCATTTATTTGGCACATGGAGGGGTTATGCATGGAAATAAACAGAGCTCTTGTAAATGATTTTTACATTGGGCTGGATGGACGTTCACGAGAAGCACTTGATTCTGCCGTATCGAAAGTCGTAGAAACGAAACGAAGGGGAGGAAAGGTCGCCGTAGTTACCGGAAGCGGCCCTAATCTGCACGAAGGAATAACAACGCTTATCGCGGAACTTATGGGTAAAGGGATAGTTGATGCAGTAACGACAAGTTCAGCTGTCATAAACCATGAGATGAGCGGTTCCCTGGACAGAGTAAAAATGTGCGATGCATCCAAGTTCGGATTTGACAGGTCCAGAATGCCAAGAGGCAATGTGTTCGAGGTATCTGATCTTTCTGAAGATCAGATAGATATTTTACGCAAAGAAATGATTCTTGATGATGATATTTTAGAAAGAGGAAAAAAGACAGAGGGGCGTATGGTAGTTAAAGCCGCAGGCAATATGGCTTATCCTATGGGACTTAGAACAGAAAAAATTGCCGAGGAAGTTCTTTCCCTTTCAAGACAGTCGGGACTTCCTTTTGAAACTATAGCAGGATGGGGCTGTGACAGGAGGACTATGCTCGGTATGGGAGCAGAAAAAGGAATTCCTGTGCTGGTGACGATCCCTCAGATGATAGGCGGAGGACATGTAGGACTTGCAGTAGGAGACAGTATTACAGTAGCAGAGCGCTCAAGACGTATAGCCGATATGCTCGGGACAGCAGACGTTATAATTGAATCAGCGGTGGCTCTTACTCAGGAGATCCATGACGGACCTTTCGAAACGTACACAGGTCATGGAATATGGTCATGGTGGCAGGGACAGCCTGTATTCAGCCTTGAAAACAAGACTCTCATCAGATTCGATCTTGACGAAAACCTAAGGCTTGCCCAGGATCTGCAGAAAGAGAGTTCAATGATACAGGAGGCAATAAATAAAGGACTTCCCAAGACGAAGATCTCCAAAATACCCTTCAGAATGGAAATGTCGGCATTTGCAAGGCATGAGGGCAGTCTCCCTGTCATAGGGGACATCGGGATGATATGGCCTGTTTTTGCTCTCAGGATAGCTGATGAGCTTGGCATAAAACTCGACTTCATAAGCTATAAACAGGAGACAGAAGAAGGCATAGAAATGCGGGAATGGATCGTAAAGAACGTAAAGTTTCTTGACAGGGGAAAAATGCTGAAAAAGTTCATAGAATGGAATGATCGTAAATGAATTTACCGAGGATACTTGGTGTGATACCTTCAAGGTTTGCATCTACAAGACTGGCAGGCAAACCTCTTCTTGATATCTGCGGGAAGCCGATGGTAGAACACGTATACAGGAGAGCTGTAGCATCGGGTGTTTTTTTCAGGG
>JAQVPO010000127.1 GCA_028702015.1 Synergistaceae bacterium
GTTTGGAAAAGTCCTGCTCATAAGCAGTCAGGATACCTTGCTGTACATCCCGCACGCTGTTGAAATCACGATTTTCGGCAAAATTCTGTACAGCCTCCGGCATACCTCCGACATAGTAATAATGTTTGAGTAAATCTACATACTCCTGCCTAAAAGTGGCCGCCATGTCTAAGTCACCATTCTTAAGCAGATCTGCAAATTGTTCCTTCTCCATCGCCAGAATGAACTCAGTGAATGAGAGCGGGTAAAGGTCAAGGAACTCTACCTTCCCTACCGGAAACGATGTTCCGGGATGCAGTGCCACGCCAAGCAAGGAACCGGCGCAGACGATTTGATACTGTGGTGCGTTCTCGTTAAAATATTTTAGTGATGTCAGAGCCGCCGGCACTTCCTGTATTTCATCAAAAATAAACAATGAATTTTTAGGGTCAATTTTGCGGCCGTAATAAATTTCAATGCCGGTAATTATCCGGTCAATTTTCAAATCTGCCGCAAACAAATCTGCCATCTGCGGGTTATTTTCAAAGTTGATGTAGACTGTATCTGCATAAGCGGTATTTCCAAATTCTTTCATTAACCAGGTTTTGCCTACCTGGCGTGCTCCACGAATAATGAGAGGTTTTTTGTTTTTCTTATTCTTCCATTTATGAATCCCTGTCTATTTGGTCTTTGTTTATTATCGTCTCCCTCGAGCGCCTCTATCGGGGCCCAGTTGCTTTGAATTAAGTCTATCACAGGACTTAAGGACCCTAAAACCGAAGACGCTGGATTCCCGTTCAGAGGTGTCCGGGAACGACGGTGCTTTTGGTTCTGACGACCGCTGAGCAACCGCTCAGCAATTGCTCAGCCGTCCCTCCAATCTCCCTCCAGTTGACTCCCTGCACAGGGTAAAATAAAATCTGTTAAAGTAATCTAAAAAAGGAGAATTTATATGGCGCACCCGGATATACAGAAATTTGCAGACATGTTGTATGAGGCTGAGAGGACTCGTGAGCCGATCGAGCCTCTTTCAGAGATGGCTCCCTCTCTGACGGCCGATGACGCATACGCGATCCAGCTGGCTAATGTCGCTCGTTATGTGAAAGAAGGCCGGGTCGTTTCCGGAAAGAAGATCGGTCTTACCTCTGAGGGGATCCAAAAGCAGCTTGGTGTGCATGAACCTGACTATGGGCATCTCTATGCCCATTGGGACTGTTCCGGCGGAGCAGTCCGTTCGGATGAGCTGATCGTTCCGAATATCGAATGCGAGGTCGCATTCATCTTGAAAGAGGATCTGACCGGTGGGGCGGTAACGCCTGAAGATGTGCGCAAAGCGACCGACTATGTATGCGCATCCTTTGAGATAGTTGATTCCAGGGTAAAGGAATGGAAGATCAAGCTTCAGGATACTATTGCGGATGACGGGTCTTCCTGCCGTTATGTTGTGGGAAAGAAAAAGATCAATATTTATGATGTCGATCTGCCAAAGGTGCATCTGGATTTCTATAAGAACGGCGAAAAAATTAAGGAAGGAGAATGCTCTGCGGTGATGGGCGATCCTGCCAATACGGTCGCATGGCTGTCGAATAAACTATGGTCGTACGGCGTGACCCTGAAGAAGGGCGAGGTCATTCTTTCCGGTGCGATCACAGTTGCTCCTCCCGCGCGTAAGGGAGAGTACTGGAAAGCAGACATGGGTGAACTCGGCACAGTAGAGTGTGAATTTATCTGAAATGAAAAATTTATTAAGGGAGAAGATGCTTCGAGGTGAGAAATGCGTTGGTCCGTTTATCTGGATGGGCGGCCCATCAGTTGCGGAGGCAATGACTTTTACCAACGCTGATTTCATGATCATTGATACAGAGCACGGGGTATTTGATATTGAGTCGGTACAGTCGATGATCCGTGCAGCACAGAAGGGCAAGGTGACCTGCTGCGCCAGGATCAAAGACTGCTCCCGTCCTTCAGTGCTCAAAATGCTGGATGTGGGCGCGCAGGCGCTGATCATCCCGGATATCCGATCCCTGGAGGAAGTCAGGCAGATTGTCCGGTACGGTAAGTATTTCCCGGTCGGAGAACGTGGTGTGGCTTTTGCCGCACAGTGTGGTTATGGCTATGCGGATTGGGTGGACAAGGGGGATCTGCAGGGATTTTTTGATATCTGCAACCGTGAGACTCTGATCCTTCCGCAGTGTGAGACAAAGGAATGTCTTGAAGTGATCGAAGAAGTTGTCCAAATCGACGGAGTCGACGGGATCTTCATAGGCCCGTATGACCTTTCGGTCGGCCTCGATGCCCCCGGGAAATTCGACACACAGGAATTCCGGGCGGCAATTAGCAGAATATCCAAAGCATGCAGGGATTCCGGAAAGTTCTTATTCGCATTCACCTTCAATACCGCTGACTGCAAAAAGTTCTTTGATATGGGGGCAGGCGCAGTCTGCTTATCTTCCGATGTGGACACTTTGATCAACTCGATGAGGAAGATGATAGAGGAGGCGAAGGGGTAAATTCGGCTGAGCAATTGAAATTTATAGCAGCGCTGACTTAGCAACATGCGATACTCCACCACCTCAACGTAGGCAGAGAATTCAAGTTCTATGATTTAGGGGCAATTCACCGGGAAACGGCTATTTATTATGGACCCCGAGATACTTATTAAACCACTTTATGTGCTTTATGATCTTTGGGGACTTATATCTCCTGCCCAACTCATGCATGTTTGCTAGGTCGAGCCTTTCCAAAGCATCTTCGTCGATCCTGAGGTCTTCAAGGATGAAAGCCTTCCAAAGGTTATAGCTCTGCGGGGTGTACCTGGTAATGTATAGCTGGTCCAGCAAGGCCTTTTCGGTAGTAGCCCTTATGTATCCGGGAGGTTCATTTACGGCGTATGTGCCGGCAAATACCGACGACCGCGGAACTGTGAGCCAATGGATATTTCCGTAGGGTGTCTCCAGGCTTCGGCTTCTCTTTGGCGTGACAGATATAACCGAAGCAACAGCATCGGGTATCAGACCCGCTTCAAAGAGGACGAGGTTTCCCGAGACTGCGGCGGGGCCGTAGACATTACACGCAAGATACCTAAGGGAAGGCTCCCTCTTTCGAAGAAGGGGGCCGAGACAGTACCAGCCGCGCATTACCCTTTCGATCAAGCCGTCCGCTATAAGCCCCTCTATCTTCTGCCATATATTTGCATAGCCTCTCTCGGCCAGCCTACTCTGCAGGACCCATCCGGGAATCTCCGTATCCAGCCCCTTTAGCAGCTCGATTTCGGTCATGCTGCATCACCTCGCTCAAATATATTTTATTTTATGTACAATAACATCTAATTAATAGATTTTACTATACATAAAAATATATTCAAGCGTAATAAATTACAGGGATAATGATCAAGATCTGTGTGTAAGGAGGTATCTTTTTGCAGAATCGACAAGCTTATCTTTCTGTAGAATGAAGAGTTCCGGGGTCCATGATAGGGAGCTCTTTTTTTCAAGATCTTCAGTCATGAAACCCTGCACGTCTCGCAGTATTTCACCCACATCAACTGATACAGCCCTCTTTTCGTACATCTCTCCCAGAAGTTCGGGCGTAAGTTTCTTGTCAGGGTCAAGTGTCCCCTTCTCCTTCAGGCGTGCCTCGAGCCAATATATGTCAAGTTCCGTATCCTTTCTCATGTACCAAAGAAAATCGTACCAGTCACGGCCCTTGACTCGCTTGCTGCCCCACTTGCGATGAATTATCGCGTCCATTTTTCCGGCGAAAGAGGACGGTAGGGTACATAGACGTGCGGAGTAATTATATGGATAAGAACCGTAAAGGGTCTCAGTTCGCGGCATGACATTGGCGGACGGTTTCTCGATGTCAATTTTTACTCTCAGGCTCTCAGACCTCTTAATTGAAAGGACAAAGCTTCCTCTTAAAACGTCTTCTCCCTCTTCCTTGATATTTATCATTACTTCATCGAGGCCCATATCCGAAAAAAAACGGGACATCGGTTCTTTGTATGAATCAATGGAAAAATCAGCACCGTGTGAGACCAGAGTGAAATCAAGGTCTTCGGAAAACCTCGGTAAACTATGGAATATCCGAAGCGCTGTTCCTCCGAACATAGCGGCATGCCTGAAGAAATCTGTCTGTACAGAAAGCCCCAACAGAATAAGGTTCTGGAACTTCTCCAGGACATCAAGCTTCTTGCCCGCCTCAATACCCTTTCTTAATTCTTCAAAAATCCCCGTCACCCCCCGTACCGATATATTATAAACCTATTGAGAAATGCGGCATCAAGATATCGCGCAAAGTGGCGATCTTCCCGCAGAGACGAGTGTTCACAGCCGGCGGGAAGAGGCCGTACTGATGCACAAGATCCCAAAAAGGAGTAAAACGACATTTGATCAATTCGAATGAGGTTTATTATATGAAAAAAATTATTGTTGCCATGTTAGTTTTCGCGATGCTGATGCTTTCTTCTTTTGCTGTTTTTGCTGACGAAACTGAAGAAACAGTAATTGTTGCTGTTACTGCTCAGGATGAAAAAATCGCAAGCTCAATTTCTGAAAACTACGATATGACCGTTACCGCGCAGGAGGTAGCCGATCTGCACGCTGCATCTCTCGGTTACGGCGAAATATCAACGGCATATGGCCTCTCTTCCCTGACGGGTGTGACAGTGAGTGAACTGCTTGAGATGAAAGAAACTATTGGCTGGGGAGAGAT
>JAQVPO010000128.1 GCA_028702015.1 Synergistaceae bacterium
CAGATCTGTCGGAACATTGTATTTTGCACTGTAGTAAACAAGGGCAGAAGCCTCTCTCCATGCTATCTGGGGAGAGATCCTTTTGTTGATCGACCTTATAAAGGTTGCGATGTTTGCGACCTTGCGCTGTTTATTGACAGGCAGTTTGTTCAGTTCATTAAGGGTCGAATTAGGATGGTTGCCTACCCACTTATCGATATGCTCAGGGGTAAGGCTCATCTTCCCCAGTGCGTTGACTACTGAGGCGTCAAGTCCTTCAAGGAATCTGCTGGTGTAGGTCTCTTTGCCTGAGGCGGCGCGTGAATGGTCGGTTTCTTTCTTTTTTACTGAAGATGTAGTTTTTACCACAAGCTTGCCTTCATCGTTTTTTGTTTCGTATGTGGTAGTAATGATGGCTCCTTCAGCCGAGGTGTTGCTTAATGTCTTTTGGGCCTGCACGCTGCAAACTCCCATGTTGGGAGAGAGAACCACTGTTGTCAGTACTATCAGCAGTGCAGCGGCCTGCGGAATAAAGACCTTCCGCATTTTCCATATCTTTCGCATGATTACCTCCTTGCGTTTCGGGGGCTGCAAGAGTGAAAAGGTTCTGAATATTCACCCAAACAGAGACTCTTTGCGCATCGAATATGATAACGGAGAGGTCATATAAGTCAAGCGATTTTCTACTATATCAGAAAAAAATAAATTAAATATCAATTAATCATTATAAAACATATGATTTAGTGTTGTTTAAGGCAATAAAAATTTAAATAATAATGGTATTTTAGCCTGAGATTCTCAAATGCAAGGATAATTGTACTACTAAAAAATGTAAAGCCCCTGAGATTTTTTTGCCTTTTAATGGCAAATATATTTAGAGGCAGGAATCGTATCGATACCATATAATATGTTTGTTATTCTGATTATCGTCAAACAAAAAACTGGAAGATGACTGGAGGCTATATGATGATTCCCGCAAAAAAGCTTGTAATGATCCCTGGGCCTGTTCCTGTTTCACTGAGCGTGCTCCAGAAACTGGGCAGCGAGGTCAAGGCACATACAGACCCGGAGTTTGTTGCTGAATTCCAGAGCCTTCTCTCAGAACTGAGATCGATAACGAACTGTGACGGGATCGCCTTTCTGGTTGCAGGTTCGGGAACGATGGGCATGGAAATGGCTATTGCAAACATTGCAGATGAGAAGGACAAGGTGCTTGTATGTTCAAACGGGCATTTCGGGGACCGTTACATCTCTATATGCAGAAACAGGGGCCTGGATATCACGACCATGGAGGCGGAGTGGGGCAAATCGGTAACGCCTGAGGAAGTCGACAGGGAGCTTTCAAAGGGAGGATATACCGTTGCAGTTATGACGCATGTCGAAACATCGACAGGAGTGGAGCTTCATCTTGAGAAAATGGCAGAAATGATGAAGGAAAGACACCCCGATGTACTTTTTGTCGTAGATGGAGTAGCCGCAGGCGGAGGCGTTAAGGCAGACATGGCCTGGGGAATAGATGTTTACTTCACCTGTACTCAGAAAGCTTTCTGCTGTGTTCCCGGAATGGCGATAGTCTGGGCCGGTCAGAGAGCGCTTAAAAAGCGGGAAGAGTTGAAATCTATCAGAGAATCTTATGTTGATTACGCGCGCTGGATCCCTGTCATGACAGATACAAAAAAATACTGGGGGACTCCTGCTGTCAATAATATATCAGCACTTAAGGAATCTGTAAGGATAATGCTTGAGGAAGGGCTCGAAGAAAGATACCGCCGGCACAGGAACCATGCAGCTCTTATTGTTGAAGCAATGGCTGCATTAGGTTTCAGGACGCTTGCCGAAGATGACTTGCGCTCTCCTACTCTCTCAATTTTTCTCTATCCTGAAAATATGCCGGTCGAAGATCTCTCTTTCCGTGAAAGCTGTGCTGACGAAGGAGCGCTGCTTGCAGCCTGCCTTGGAGAATATGCAGGAAAAGGATTCAGGATGGGGCATATGGGAAATATAGATAAGCATATGCTTATCTCTGCAATAGCTGCTATAGAGAGGGCCGCCATTTCATGCGGACTTGATGTGAAGCCCGGCGCAGCCCTTGCCGTAATGCAGCTTGGACTGGCTGGAAAATAGGTCAGGCAGGCCCGGTCTCCTGGCGGACTGTTGCGTTTATGCAGGTCAAGAATATTTAGGTGGTGCATGGTAAAAAAAGACTGGAGCCAAAGCTCCAGTCTTTTTTTACCATGGGAGTTTTATTACGATCTTGCGAACCAGAGAAGGTAATTCGCCTGATATTACCCCGGGCTGGTGTCCGTCAGCGGGGGATAGAAGCATCATCATCCCCTTTTCAAGCCTAAACATCTGACCGCTGCCTGAGTAGAATGAAATGTCGCTGTCCGGGTCATATTCAGAGGCTCCGCTCAGGGTCTCCAGCGGAGCATATCCCACCAGTTCTTTCCCCTCCATCACGATCTGCAGGTCCCAGAAGAGCTTGTGTGATTCAAATGGTATTTCATCTGCACTTTTTGTCTCATACTCTCCGAAGCGCAGATCCAGCCCGCCGGGGTCCATGCTCTTTATTTCTTCAAATGTTCCGGAGTTTACGGCCTCAAGGAAGGGCATAAGGATACTTGATCCCGGTATTATTTGGGGAGCGTATTTGATGAAGTTTTCTATGGTGTCATAGATCATTTGCTGCGGCCTCCTCTTTTGTCCCAGCTATTTTATAGCTTCCATTTTTGCAGCAAGCTCTTCCCAGAGAGGATAATTCTCTTCAAGGCGCTTCTCGGTATCTTTCAGCTCTATCATCAGGGACTGGACTTTATTCGAATCATCCAGGACCTCAGGATCACACAGAAGACCAGATATCTCCTCTTTGCGTTTTTCGTCTTTTTCTATCATTTTCTCAATTGGAGAAAGCCTGTCTTCAATGTTTTTCTTTTTCCGGTAGATCCTGTTGCGTTCTTCTGCTTCGATCCTCTTTTGTTCTTTTGTTTTCTCTGCCTGAGAGAGGTCTCTTTTTTCGTTTTCTCTGCTGTCGCTTTCAGATGATGTCTGCACAGCTCTTTTTTCTATGAACCAGGAATAATTGCCCGGATAATTGTATAACCGGCCATCCCTGATCTCTATGACTCTTTCTACGAGATCATCAAGGAAAGCCCTGTCGTGGGATACGATAATTATCGTTCCTCCGTACTCCAGAAGAGCTTTCTGGAATAGCTCCTTTGTGGCATAGTCCAGATGATTAGTAGGTTCGTCAAGGATCAGGAGGTTTGATTCGGACAGAAGCATCTTCAGAAGGCCGAGTCTGGATTTTTCTCCGCCTGAGAGGACTGATACCGGCTTGTATATATCATCGCCGGAAAAAAGAAATGCACCCAGAAGGTTGCGTTTGGCTCCTTCCAGCATCTTTGATCCCGTGTTATTGACTTCCTGCCATATTGTGTTGCTGTAATCAAGGTTCTGGGCACTTTCCTGCGAAAAGTATGCTTTTTTTACGTTAAGTCCGTATGTGACTGTTCCGCTTGTCGGTCCTTCAGACAGATTCAGCAGTCTGAGAAGCGTTGATTTTCCTGCTCCGTTTACGCCGACCAAAGCGAGCATTTCTCCTCGGTGGACAGTAAGGTCAATATCTTCAAAAACGGTCTTCTCCCCGTATGCTTTGGTCAGCCCCCTGCATGAGAGGACTTCGTATCCGCTTCTTGGAGAATCAGGAAACTTGAAATTGACGCTTTTAGACGGTCCTTCCAGTTCTGTTATCTCCATTTTTTCAAGCTGCCTTATCCTGCTCTGCACCTGTGTGGCCTTGGTGGCCTTGTATCTGAATCTTTCAACGAAGCGCTGGATGTTTTCAATTTTTTCCTTTTGCTGTTCCCATTCAGCTTCAAGTCGTATCCTTCGTTCCTCACGCTCCTGAAGGAATTTTTCATAGCCGCAGGAATAGAGGCTGATTTTACCGCCGGCAAGCTCTGCGACGGAGGTCACCATTTTATGCAGAAACCTGCGGTCGTGGGATACAGCTATAATCGTCCCTCTGAAATCTTTCAGCCAGTTTTCCAGCCATTCCATGCTCTCTGTGTCAAGATGGTTGGTAGGTTCGTCCAGCAGGAGAATATCGGGTCTGGAAAGAAGCAGGGCGGCAAGAGCGATTCTCATCTTCCATCCCCCTGAGAATTCTGAGGTCATGCGTCCGGCATCCTCTTCAGGACGGAAGCCCAATCCCTTCAGTACCTGTTTTGCCTCAACATCGAACCCGAAACCGCCGTTTGCCTCAAACTCTCTCTGCAGGCGTTCGTGTAATGCAAGCATGGACCGCAGCTCCTGGGAATTTTCATCAAGAGAGGCCATAGTATGTTCTGTCTCAGATAGTCTGGCGGCAAGATCTTCAAGCCCGGCTCTTCTTTTCAGGTAATTCAGCAGAGGCATTTTATCAATTTCTATCAGATCCTGAGGAAGATAGCCCACTTTATGATCTTTGGGTATGCTCAGAATTCCCCCGTCGTATTCAGACTCACCGGCAATGACCCGAAGCAGGGTCGTTTTTCCTGCGCCGTTGTCTCCGACAAGCCCAATTCTGCTCTTAGGTGTTATGAACCAGTTGATCCTGTCAAGAACGACATTATCTTTGATAGCTGAACACGCTGAAAAATTCACTTTAGGCAATTTTAGAGAATGGATGCAAGAAATGGATAAAGAAGATTTCCTTCGGGTTACGCACCTG
>JAQVPO010000129.1 GCA_028702015.1 Synergistaceae bacterium
GGAATGCAATGATCGTTCTTACAGCAATATCAGCCGCAAGGTCAGGAGGAAAATGATAAACTCCTGTTGAGATCGCGGGGAAGGCCACAGTCTTTGCCCCGATGCGGACTGCTTCTTTAAGGCTGTTCCGGTAAGCGTTCTCAAGAGTTATTTCCTCGTTTGAATTACCGCCGCGCCATATGGGTCCGACTGTATGGATAATGAATTTTGCTGGAAGCCTGTATCCATTGGTGGTTTTAGCTTCTCCCGGATGGCATCCGCCAAGCTCTGCGCATTCTGTGAGAAGTTCCGGGCCGGCGGCCCTGTGTATAGCGCCGTCAACTCCCCCTCCCCCGAGCAGGGTGCTGTTTGCGGCATTAACGATAGCATCTGCAGTCTCTTTAGTGATGTCTCCGATCGTCAGATTAATTTTTGATTTTATTTCAGTCATTATGATCCCCCTTCCTTTGCTTCTATTATATATAGGCAGGAAAATATGTATATTAATTTTTGGCCTGGGCGGCGAAAATGACATGGCCCTAAATAACAGGCAGAAAATGTTCTGCGTAAAATTGTATAAGCGTCAAATTTTTATCATTTTTGCACATGATTATTAAACTTAGGCATAAAAATACGCTTGCCAAGGTGCTTAAAAAATGATATAACCTGACAATAGTATAAACGTTACCTTTTGGGGGGATGTTGGATGCAGGAAGCTAAGGAATTTCCAAAAATGAGAGAAATTTACGGATCACTGGTCTTTGATCAGAAAGCAATGAAGCAGCGTCTTCCTAGGGATGTTTATGAGAATTTGGTCGGAGCTATAGAGGGGCGCCAGAAGCTTGATTCCAGCATAGCGGATACAGTTGCTCTTGCGATGAAAGACTGGGCTGTCAGCAAAGGAGCAAGTCACTGGGCCCACTGGTTCCATCCTCTCACGGAGCTGACTGCGGAGAAGCACACGGCATTCGTGACTGCGGATGACAATGGTTTTCCTCTGGAGACCTTCAGGGGGCAGGATCTTATGCAGAGCGAGCCTGACGCATCTTCTTTCCCTTCAGGAGGCACAAGGAGCACTTTTGAAGCAAGGGGCTACAGCGCATGGGATCCTACCAGTCCGGCGTTTATTATAAAAAGCCCTAAGGGAGGCACACTATGCATTCCTTCGGTCTTTCTTGCATATGACGGCTCTCCCCTTGATCTTAAGACCTATCTTCTCCGGTCGATGGAAGCAGTTGAGAGCAGGGCTCTCAAGATGCTCAAGCTCTTCGGAAACAGAGGTGTCAAGTATGTAAGGGCAACGGTAGGAGGAGAGCAGGAGTTTTTCCTTCTTGACAGGCCCCGTGCCCAGAAGAGAACTGATATCCGTTTCTGCGGCAGAACAGTATTAGGCTCTCCGCCGCCCAGAGATCAGAAGATGGAGGACCATTACTTCGGCTCCATCCCGACCAGGGTCCTCGCATATATGGAAGATGTTCAGAGAGACCTTGCACGGCTGGGCGTCGACCTCGCGACGAGACACAATGAAGTCGCGCGCTGTCAGTTTGAATTCGCGCCCAACTTTACCGAAGCGAACCTCGCCTGTGACCAGAACCAGCTGATAATGGAAACTATGAGAAAAATGGCGCGACAGCACGAGCTGCGCCTATTATTCCATGAGAAACCATTCATGGACATGAACGGAAGCGGCAAGCACATAAATTTTTCACTTCAGGACAGCGAAGGGAGAAATCTGCTGAAGCCATCTTCAAACCATAGAAAGAATGTGATATTCCTCTCCTTCCTCTCTTCATTGGTGACGGGGGTGGCAGATTACTCCGGACTCCTGCACGCATCTGTATCGACACCCGGAAACATGTACAGGCTGGGAGGGCATGAGGCACCGCCGAGCATTATCAGCGTTTATCTCGGAGAGGCGGTAAACAGGATAATCAAAGAGATAGAAGAAGGCAACTGCGGAGGGGATATGCCGGCGAAAAACACGCTCGACTTAGGGCTTTCAAAGCTGCCCGAGATCATCGCATTTGACAGCGACAGAAACAGAACAAGCCCTGTTGCCTTTACCGGAAACAAGTTTGAATTCCGTGCCCCGGGAGCATCCCAGGCAATGGCTGTTCCTGTAACGGCGATACTTTCTGTATGGGCCGCAGGTCTGGAGAAATTCATCAATATCTTCGAGGAGCGTATAAACAAGGGAGAAGATGCTATAGATGCAGCCCTCTGTACGATTCGCGAAGTATCGAAGCTGAACAGCAAGATCCGGTTCGAGGGAGATGCCTATTCAGCCGAATGGCATGCCGAAGCCGAACGCAGAGGCATAATCAAAGCGCGCACCATACCAGAAGGAATAGACCTTTTTGTTGAGCCTAAGACTCTTGATATGCTTGAAGAGCTGGGAATATTCAAGAAAAAAGAGATGGAATCCTTCTACGTAATAAGGATGGAGTCCTTTGTAAAGAGCGTAGAGATAGAGATGTCTGTGCTTCGTGACATGATATGGGAAGGTGTGCTGCCCGCACTCTCAAAACAGATCATCCTTGAGAAGGAATCTTTGTCATGTGCCGAAGGCAGTGATATAGAGGGTCTCGATGCATGGAAGAAGCATATTGCCAGACTCGCCAAAGCAAAACTGGATCTCATGGAGAAGACTAAAGAACTTGTCGAGCTGAAGGAGAAGATGGCAAAACTCAGCCTCAGAGATCATGCGGAGGCATTGGTAAAAGAAGCTGTTCCACTGATGGCGGAGATCAGAAAGACAGCTGATTCAGTTGAGGTTTATATGTCAGCGGAGAACATGGCTTATCCTAACTACCGTTCGCTGCTTTCACTCTCTGCATAAGACAGACGGGAAGATCCCCGTACTGACATAAACAAGCAGAATGAAACTCCGGGAAATGTTTCTTCCTGGAGTTTCATTTCTTTTATATATTCCGGTTGTGATCTCTCTGTGAAAAAAGGGAGCCAGCATTTCTGTAAAGAAGCATTTCTTTTTGTTCCTCAGAGAGAGAAGAGAGGGATATAAGTTTTTCGTATCTTGGATATTTAAGTATAGGCCAGTCTGATCCGAAGAGGAACTTTGATCCTGCCCCGGAGGAGAATATACCGTCGATCACCTTATGACTGTATAACCATGGCCATGCGGCAGTGTCGTAATATGCATTTGACAGGGCAAGTTTCATTTCAGGCATTGACTCGTATGCCCAGAGGCCCCCGCCGAAATGGGCGAACACAACTTTTATCTGAGGATGGTTCATGCAGAAAGCAGCAGCCTTTTCGGCTCCGGTGTGTCCTTTGCCTTTATATTGATGCCCTACCTGCTCCGCCGTGTGGAAAAGGATGAACATTCCAGCCTCCATACATGCTCCGACCATGCGCCACGTCTGTCCTTTATCTGATATGTCCAGCTCCTGCCCGTCCGGGAAGAGTTCTCCTACTCCTGCAGCTCCAAGTTCTGCACAGCGCAGTATTTCATCCGCGGCGCCCTTTGCACAGGGAGAGACTACTGCCAGAGGCAGGATCCTTCCCCTGTATTTTTTGGCTGAATCAAGAACATAATCGTTCATGATCCTGCAAAGACCCTGATCGCGAAAAGCGAATCCTGTGACGAGAGAAGATACTATTCCATGTTCATCCATGTGAGAAACCAGTTCTTCAGCAGTACCCCATTTGTGTACTTTTGAATTTATCATGCCTTCGAACCAGGGCTCTTTTTTTGAAATCCGTTCTTTTTCCCGTTCTATTTCCGGCGGGTAAATATGCACATGAGCATCTATCCTTTTCAAATTTAGTTCCCCTTTTTTATTTTTAGTCAGAATTGCGGTAAACATCTGCCTCATCAAATACGTATGATGATATTTGCATTTTTTAACAGGTTAGTCATAATTATACATAAATGCTCTATCAGGAAGATACTGTTTCCCTGCCGGGAAACATTTAAAACAGCAATAATATCTGAACTATTTTTGATTTGTTTTGAGATCAGGAGGGGAAAATATATAAAAATGGAAAGCAGTGATCTGAATAGATTAAGGATCAGCAGGGAGAGGCTGGAAAATTCGATAAAGGAAATGGGAGCGATAGGCTTTGATCCGGTAACGAACGGCCGTACAAGGCTTGCGCTCACTGATAAGGATAAAGAGGGACGTGACCTTCTGTGCAGATGGATGAGAGACGAAGGCCTTGGAGTAAAAATTGACGAGATAGGAAATATTTTTGGAGTCAGAGAGGGATCTGACCCGTCAGCGCTTCCTGTAATGATGGGTTCCCACATAGACACAGTGAGAGATGCTGGAATGTTTGACGGAGCTTATGGAGTCCTGGGCGCTCTGGAAGTTATCAGGACCCTTAATGACAATAATGTAAAAACGGGACGTCCTGTAATAGCTGCCGCGTTTACGAATGAAGAAGGGGCGCGGTTCCAGCCGGATATGATGGGGAGTATTTACTATACCCGCACAGCCGGATTGGAGGAACTCACATCTTCACGGGATGACAGCGGTGTGACTGTAGGTGAAGAACTTGACCGCATAGGATACAGAGGAACGGATTCGGTTCCTGTCGGCTGCTATCTGGAGCTGCACGTTGAACAGGGGCCAAGGCTCCACGCAGAGGGTGTACAGATAGGGGTCGTTGAGGGTATACAGGGGCTGGCCTGGTGGACGGGCGAATACTGCGGGGAG
>JAQVPO010000130.1 GCA_028702015.1 Synergistaceae bacterium
CGGTGCTGACATAGAGCTTATAGCTTAGTTCTTGAGAGGGCGGTCAAATGGAAGAGAGCAGCACTGAGCAAAAAACAGAAGAGAAGCTCAAACAGGTCAGAACATATGCTTTTGTGGGCGCCGCTGGGACGGGCAAGAGTCAGAGAGCTCAGTCGGTAGCATCTATCGTTGATGCTGATTATATAATTGATGACGGTCTTGTAATATATAAAGGAAGTATAGTGTGCGGCAAAAGCGCAAAATCGGAAAGGAACCAGATCAGCGCTATTAGAAGAGCTCTTTTTGAATTCGACGATCATCGGAAAGAAGTTATGGATTTCTTCTCAAAATCTGCACCCTGCTCGCTCATGATAATAGCAACATCGGATGACATGGTTATGCGGATAATCAAAAAACTTAAACTGCCTCTTCCTGAAAAAATGATAAGGATAGAAGATATTGCTGCGCCTGAAGAGATAAGCAAAGCAAGAAGAGAGCGTTTCACGAAAGGAAAACATGTAATACCTGTCTCTCACGTCCTTGTCAGGAAAAATTTTGCAGGCAAACTTGTAGGTCAGTTAAGAGTTTTCTGGAAATCAAAGGATAACATGGAGGGAGAAAAAACCATCGTCAGACCTCCCTTCAGCTTTTACGGGGAAGTGCACATCGAACCCGAGGCGATTGAAGAGCTTGTCAGATTCGTAGCAGGAAGAACATCACAGGTTGCAAAAGTGACTGAGGTCAGCGTGAGTCCAGAAAACGAAGAAAACCTTTCGATAACCATAAAAATTGCAGCAAGCATAGGGGATAAGAACTTCATCTCGCTTGCAACGCTCGTAAAGGAAAGAACGGCTGTCAGCGTAAGGTATTTTACTGGACTGAATGTGAAAAATGTAGATGTGATAATTACAGAGGTGATCATCTGATGGAGGAGATAAAAAAAATCCCGAATTTCTCGGCTGAAGAAAAAGAGAGGGCACGAAGTGTTCTGTGGGAAAAGGCAAAACAAAGCGCACTCTCCTGCAAAGGCTGTTCTCTGTCTGCGACAAGAACAAATGTGGTCTTTGGTGACGGCAGCGAACACAGCAAACTTCTCTTCATAGGAGAAGGCCCCGGAGCTGAAGAAGACGCCCAGGGACTTCCATTTGTCGGAAGGGCAGGGCAGCTTTTAACTCAGATACTTACAGCGGGGGGCATAGACAGAAAAGATGTCTACATAACAAACATCGTTAAATGCAGACCGCCTGAAAACAGGGTCCCGACTCCAGAGGAAATGATCATATGCGACCAGCACCTACAGACACAGATAATGCTCATTGATCCTGCCTTGATAATTTTGCTTGGCAATACGCCGACAAGATGGATTTTAAAAACCAACGAGGGAATAACCAAAATAAGAGGAAGATGGTTCGAGTGGAGAGGGAAAGCTGTTATGCCCATGTTCCACCCAAGTTATCTGCTGAGAAACGCCTCATCAAAAGAGGGAAGCCCTAAACACCTTACATGGATAGACATCCAGGAAGTAAAAAAATCATGGGATATTGTCAGGGAGACCGGCAATATAAACCATATCAAATTCGGGTAAGAATATAATGGAAGATAAAAAACTAGACCATATAGGAATAATTATGGATGGAAACCGTCGCTGGGCCAGGGCCAGGGGACTCCCTGCCATACTGGGGCACAGGGAGGGAGCAAAGGCTGTCGAACGTACTCTTATCGCAGCCAAGGAACTTGGTATCCGATGTGTTTCTCTTTATGCTTTTTCTACAGAGAACTGGAACAGACCTAAAACTGAAGTTTTAGGGCTTATGGGTCTTCTAAAGTACTACATGAAACTGAAGCTCGAAGAACTCAACCGTGAAAATGCAAGGATCAGATTTGCCGGCCGCATCTCAGGCCTTTCTCAAGATATCCAGGAAATGCTTATGGACGCTGAGGAAAAAACCAAAAACAATGATTCGATGCAGCTGATAGTTTGCCTGAACTATGGCGGAAGGCAGGAAATACTGGACGCATTCAGCAAAATGATCGAAAAAGGAGTATCACTGCCTGTAACAGAAGATGTTTTCCGCCAGTATCTTTATCTGCCCGATGTTCCTGATCCTGACCTAATTATCAGGACAAGCGGGGAACTAAGGATAAGCAATTTCTGGCTGTGGCAGGGCAGTTACAGCGAGTATTATTTTACAGATAAATACTGGCCCGACTTCGGCAGGGCGGATCTGGAAAAGGCGATAGCCGATTACTACAGGAGGGAAAGACGCTATGGCAAAGTATGATAATTTTCTGTCATCAATACCGGATCTGCCGTTAAGAGCTTTCAGCAGCATTTTTATTGTGCTTATAATACTCGGCGGAATAATAAAAGGGGGGTATATCTGGAACGCCGTAGTCTTCTTCGTGGCAATGACTTCACTGTGGGAATTTTACAAGCTCCTCTCCACGAAGCACGACATTTCACCGTGGCTGATAATGCTCTCCGGAGCCTTTATCCTGATCGGGGCTTCTTCAGATATGAGTTTAACTGCGATCCTCTGTTCTATTTCATCCATCGTCTTTGTGGCACTTTTTCTTGAGATCGTACGCCGCCAGGTAAACTCAGAAAGCTTCGCGCTTGAAAATATGGGTGCAACTATAGTTGGCATAGCGTACATCATCCTCCCGTGGTCCTTTATGATCATAATACGCACCAGAGAACTTGGCTCTTTATTTCTGATCACTTTATTTTTCTGCACATGGAGCTGCGACGTTGCGGCATATATCGTTGGAAGCCGTCTCGGAGCAAATCTTCTGTGTGAAAGGATCAGTCCTAAAAAAACATGGGAAGGATTTTTCGGCGGAACCGCTGCCAGCCTGTTGTGCGGAGGACTGCTTGCTCTTATATTTTCATTTCCGCCCCTCCCGCTTTTGCTGATGGGACTCCTCTGCGGAGTCGCCGGACAGCTTGGTGATCTAGGGGAATCTGTGCTTAAGAGGGAAGCCGGAGTCAAAGACACAGGTTCTCTTATCCCCGGACACGGCGGCCTGCTTGACAGATTCGACAGTATTCTCGTTAACGGAACTTTGGCCTTCGTTATTTTTGAGCTTATAGGCTGATATGCATAGAGCTTCTTCAAAAATCAGAGTTGCGGTAATAGGAGCTACAGGCAGTGTCGGCGGAGCGGTATTAGATATCTGCAAAAGATTTCCTGAACGTTTTGATGTTGTTGCTCTGGCTGCACAGAGCAATCATAAAAAACTGCTTGAGCTGGCTTCGTACCATAACGCAGAAAAACTTTGCCTCACCGCGCCTCTTTCAGGCACATTCAAAGAAAACGGATATACATGCCTTTCCGGCATAGATTCACTCTGCGAAATAGCCTCTGATCCATATATTGACCATATCGTCTTCGCATCTTCGGGCGTTTCTGCAATAAAAGCACTGCAAACAGCACTTAAAGAGGGCAAAGACGTTTCGCTTGCAAACAAGGAAAGCATTGTGGTAGCCGGACCCTGGGTCATGCCGCTCGTAAAACGTGAAGATCAGCTCAGACCTGTTGACAGCGAACACAGCGCCATATGGCAGTGCCTCAGAGAAGACAATAAAAAGGAAATAAGCAAGATCTGGCTTACGGCATCCGGCGGTCCCTTCAGGGATCACTCGAGAGAAATGCTTGAAAGAGTAACTCCCGAAGAAACACTCTTACATCCTGTATGGAAAATGGGGCCAAAGATAACTGTAGACAGCGCAACTTTGATGAATAAGGGGATAGAATGTATTGAGGCAATGCAGCTTTTTTCCCTTCCTGCCAATAAAGTAAGTGCCCTTATCCATCCCAGGTCTCAGGTGCACGGCGCGGTACTTTTCGTAGACGGAACGATCAAAATGCTTCTCTCTCAGCCTGACATGCGGCTTCCTGCAGCAGCAGCCCTGGCGTGGCCGGACAGACTGGAGCTGCTCTCTTCAGGGCTTGATTCCATAAGACCTGAAAAATGGGATCTGCAGTTTAGGGAAATTGACGCTTCCCTTTTCCCATGTTTTAGTATAGCCTTCAAGGCAGGCGAGATGGGAGGGGCATATCCATCCTTGCTTGTGGGAGCCGACGAAGCCGCGGTACAGGCATTTATCCACGGCATCATCCCGTTCACAGCGATTTCACAGGTAATAGAAGAAACGCTTGCTAAATCAGCTTCAAGTCCCCCTGCAAGTCTTGATGAAGCAATAGCATTAGTAAAGACAGGCGAGAGGATCGCCGGGGAACTGTGTAAAAAATGGAGGCATTCCTTTTGATAAGTATCATCTCTTTTCTCATAGTAATTTCAATTTGCGTAATATCGCACGAAGGGGGACATTATCTGGCTGCCAGATGGAGAAATGTCCTGATACACGAATTTTCATTCGGCATGGGACCGTCCGTCTGGAGCAGACAAAAGGGTGAGACACTATGGTCTGTAAGGGCATTTCCAATAGGCGGATTTGTCAGGCTGGAAGGAGAGGACGCTTCGGGGGAAGAATCCAGACCTGACGATTATGATCCTTCCCGCTCGCTGTCAGCAAAAAAACCGTGGGAAAGACTGGTTGTTTTAGCATCAGGAGCCGGTGTGAACCTTATGCTGGCA
>JAQVPO010000131.1 GCA_028702015.1 Synergistaceae bacterium
TGATCGAAGTACTGCTCAACATATTCCCGTCTAACCCGCTCCAGGCCCTTGTCAACGGCGCAATGCTGCAGATAATAGTTTTTGCGCTATTCCTGGGGGTTTCAGCTACACTCATCGGCGAAAAAGGGAAGCCCTTCCTTAAGTTCAATGAATCACTTGCCGAGACAATGTACAAAATGACTGGCATCGTAATGAAGTTCGCACCTCTCGGTATATTTGCACTCATCGCTGTCACTGCTGCCAAATATGGCCCTGCCGTCCTAGCTCCTTTTGCAAAGGTCATTTTTGCAGTTTACCTTGGCTGCTTCCTTCAGGCCCTTCTTGTATACTCAAGCCTCATCACAGTAGTAGCCAAGAAATCACCGCTATGGTTCTTCGGCGGAGTCAAAGAAGCAATGCTGGCAGCATTTGTTACTCGTTCAAGCTCCGGCGTTCTTCCTATCTCGATGAAGAACGTGCAGGATAATCTGGGGGTCTCAGAAAGGGTATCGTCATTTGTCCTTCCGCTGGGAGCTACCATTAATATGGACGGGACAGCCCTCTACCAGGGTGTCTGCGCACTCTTTGTAGCACAGGCCTTCGGCATTCCTCTTTCAGTAGGTGCCCAGATCGGGATCCTTCTTACCGCAACACTGGCCTCGATAGGAACAGCTGGCGTACCTGGAGCCGGCCTTATCATGCTCTCCATGGTACTTACATCTGCCGGTCTGCCGATTGAGGGAATAGGTCTTGTCGCAGGAATAGACGCAGTCCTGGACATGGCACGTACTTCAATCAACGTTACAGGTGATATGTGTGTTTCGACTGTTGTGGCTAAAACTGAGGGCGAAAACTTCTAAAAAATATTTTTCTGTCATTGCTTTGAATATCTGATCAATACGGGGCCCTGCTTTACGGCAGGGCCCCGCTCATTTTATGCTGCCAGCGGGGATGGTATGCAAGAACGCAGAAGTATAGATATTAAAATTTACTTATCACTGATTTTCCGGCAGAAATGCATTCTCCGAAGCCATTTGTCCACGGCCCTGCTGGTTTAGATAAGATGGAACAAAATTTATGGGCACAGGGTCAGAACGATCAGGTCTTCAGTAAAAATACTAAGAAGCAGATGTAGTTAATCATTTTAACGAATTTCGTCTGAAACCAGAGCTTATATTAAAACCTTCTCTTTACAAAAAATCCCCGAGGAGGAAATAAAAACCTCTTCGGGGATCTATTGTTTGCAATGGCGCGCCGGACAAGATTTGAACTCGTAACCTTCGGATCCGTAGTCCGATGCTCTATCCAGTTGAGCTACCGGCGCAACTCCGTATTTGATGGCGGTGAGGCAGGGATTTGAACCCTGGAGGGCGGTTTTAGCCACCCTACCCGCTTAGCAGGCGAGCGCCTTCAGCCTAGCTCGGCCACCTCACCAACAGGGGCTATTTTATTGCGCAAAACTAGCTTTGTCAATACCTTTAATACCGCTTATTACTGCTTATCCTCAGATTTTACTTCACTTTTCACATCTGCAGATACTACGGAAGGGAAAATTTCAGGATCAAGTATCTTGATTTTTGCCCTTGAAAGGAGTTCTTTGTAGAACTGCTGCTGTTTTCCCTGTGCTTTCTGATTTCTGATCAGTGAGACGACGTCAGCGCTTACCTCATTGTAGCTAAGCTGTTTTTCAGCCTCCTTGCTGCGTTTTATAGCAATATATGACGTGGTGTCGGTTACAGGCGTAACAGGAGATATCGTATTGAGCGGGAGATCCTTGAGCGCAGCCAGCGAATTGATCATCCTCTCTTCTCCGATCAGCACAGGCTTGTTATATGGCGTTGAGGACATTATATCAGCTTTGTGAAGCTCTATGACCTTGTCCCACCCTTCACCGCTGTCAAGAGCCTTCTTAGCCGCTTTTGCAGCCTCATTGCTTTTGAAGGTAGCCATGTTTATTTTGAATCCTGCAGGCTCTTTATAGAGCAATGTCCTGGCAGAATTGTAAAATTTGCGTGCTTCATCGTCTGATACTTTTATTTCTGCTGCAATCGCATCAACTATTTTCTTCTGGGATATCTGTTTTTTAATGTCTGACTTTAGCTGGGCTTCAGTCACACCTGAACGTTCAATATATGCCTTGAACTCTTCCCTTGTTGGATAGCTGTCCATTATGTTTGTGTAAGCTTCATCGATCTCTTCATCGGTCACTTCGATCTTGCGGTTTTTGATCTCTTTTTCCAGCTCAGCTTCAATAGCTGTACTGTCAAGGACTGCTTTCCTCATAAAAGGAATATCTGCAGATGTGATCTCTCTTGCTGATCCCATCTGTTCGGCAAGCTGCGTAGTTCCTTTTTCAATATCTGAACGCATAATATCTTTGCCGTTTACTTCGGCAACCGCATAGTCCCTCTGTCCGCCTGATCCTCTTCCGGAGCGTGAATAAAGACCGTAACCAGCGAAGCATGAGACTACAAACAAAGCTATTACAGCTATCATTATTGCCTTAACGTGTGACCTTAGATACCTTAACAAAGAAAATCGTCCTCCTTCTGTTTATAAAGCCTTTAAGTACGGCAGACAGACTGCCGCGCAAAACAACATTGAAGCAATTGAAAAACTGAAATTATACAGTTGCTTTAAATGGCACAGAGCTATTTTGCTTACAGTATTGAAACCGTGATGCAGCTTGAAACCTGTATGACCGCTGCCGTGTAAACTGAATATTAAAATAATTATACTGCTATATTTAAAATATTAATTCTCTGGAGCGTGACCCTGCCGCATGCACTGCGTTATACGATCCGCACCGTGCCGAACAATAATAAGCTACATGCACCTCGGCTGTCAAAGCTCCAGCTCAGCAAATTTATCAAGCACATGTGAACAGCTTTGCATATAGTCTGCAGCCCTGGACTTTGCGTGCCTTATGTCTTTTTTTAGCTGCAGTACAAGGGCCTCTGCGCCTGTAAACTTGATCTCTTCCCTGTTCCTGGAAATGATATGCAGAGTTATTGTCTTCTCGTAAAGATCTCCCTCAAAGCCGACGATATGAGCTTCACAATGCAGTCCTCTGGCCCTCTCAAAGGTAGGGTTGTATCCTATATTAAGAGCGATCGGATACCATTTTCCGTTTATGTGTGATATCCCGGCATAACTTCCTCTGGCAGGATATATTTTATTGGGCCGGACAGAAAGATTAGCCGTGGGGAATCCAAGTACTCTGCCCCTGCCATCGCCTTTTATTACCTTGCTTTGTATAATAAAGGGATAACCAAGCATTTCGCATGCTGACTCTACCCGGCCTCTCATGACCGCATCCCTGACAGAAGTGCTGCTTACAACTCCGCCGTTAAGCCTGTAGGAACCTATGACATCAAGAGACCAGCCTCGCTCGCTGCAAAGGCCAGCAAGAAGCTCAGGAGTGCCTATTCTGGCTCTGCCAAAGCGGAAATTCTCACCTATAACAAGCCCTTCTATCTTTACTCTTTTTGCAATGTAATCTAAAAAATCTGCAGGAAGCATGTCTGCAAGCGTTATGTTAAAGGGTATTTTATCCACAGCTGGTATATCCAGGTATTTTATAAGGATATCTCTCTCCTCAGGAGTGAAGAGAAGTTTGAATGAGTCTTTATTGAAAAGCAGCTGGGGGTGGCCCTCAAATGTAATAACGCCCCATCCCGTACCGGACTTTGCTGAACGCTCTTTCGCCGTTTCCAGCAAACGCTGATGACCCAGATGAAAACCGTCAAAGGCTCCTAATGCAAAAATCATTTCAATTGCTCCTATCATTGATTATATTAACTGCAGGCAAAAGATCGTATGATTTACCCTGATCTTTGAATCTGCAGATCGAAAATATAATTTCAGACCTTACTATTATATTACCGGACACATTGGAATATCTGGAAAAATTCTCTCTTTTGAGACCGTGCAGCGAGACATGCTGACCATTGATCAGCCTCTCTGATTCTTTTCTCCCGCAAATATAAGAAGCCGCTGCCGGACATACGCTTTCAAGCGGCAGCACTCTTTCAGCCAAATCTTCTCTGCTTGTCTTTTCCAATAAGGATGCATCCAATGCAGCTTCAATATCAAAGGGACCGCAGCTAATCCTTTTGAGCTCGCTTACATGTGCTCCGCAGCAAAGATGTTCGCCAATATCCCTTACAAAACTCCTGATATACGTACCCTTTCTGCACTTTATCAGAAAAGAGACCTTCCCTTCGTCAGATATTTCGCTTGTTCTTATAGATGAAGCGAAATAAACCGGTTTCTTTTCGATATAGACATCAATGCCCTCTCTTGTCATTTCGTGTGCCCTGCGTCCGTCAATATGAACTGCTGAAACGTTCGGCGGTGTCTGCATTCTAAAGCCCATAAAATATGGCAAAGCTATGTCAATATCATTTTCATTTATATTGTCAAAACCGCGCACAGCAATTACATCACCCGATGCATCGTCCGTAGATGTCTCAACTCCAAGAGATGAAACAGTCTCGTAAGACTTAGGCATATCCATAACAAAATTGCTCAGCCTTGTCGCCGCACCGACAAGAATAACAAGAAGACCGGAGGCAGTGGAATCAA
>JAQVPO010000132.1 GCA_028702015.1 Synergistaceae bacterium
TCAGCGAAAAAACGAGTTCTGGTCACTGAAAGAAACCGCATTTACAACCGCTTCTGGAAAACCCGCTGCAAAAATGCAGTAAAGAAGCTTCTGGATGCAGTTGAACAGAAAGACTCCGAGCTTGCAGCAAAGAGGCTGAACGAGGCTCAGGGAGTACTGGATAAAGCGGTAGTAAAGGGCGTCGTCCACCGGAATACAGCATCTCGCCGCAAGGCTATGATGGCAGCAAGATTTAAGTCTCTTTCTGCTTAGGTGACCCGATTTAATTTACAGATCTATGGAGGGACCGAAGGCGTGTTCCTCCATTTTTTGTTTTTCTGTCAGCAGCCCATCAATTCGATCACCAGAGTCTCAAGACCTGACCATCCTGATCCTGTCCCGCTCTTTTCACCTATATTTATCTTTATAAGACCGAGAACAAATTTACTTATGGCGTCCGCATTATATCTGCGTGCGGCATTTCCAGCCATATTCCACGCATAATTCTTTGCCCCAAGAGACTGTGAAAACAAAGTCCCTTTATTAGGATGCATCGATATATACCAGGAAAGCCTCATTCTGTTGTGCATTGCGGAAACCAGAGGAATAAGGTCTCCGTTTCTGGATATCGCGCGAAGGCTTTTCAGTGTATCTGCGTAATCTCCTGTGCAAAGTCCGTCAAGGAGTTTGATAAGATTTTTGGCGCCATCGTCCAGACACATGTTTTCAACATCACTGGCATTGACAGTATCCCCTTTTTTTAGCATTGAAAGACTTGACAGCTGCCGTCTGATCTCCTCAGGATCTTCTGTCAGCTCAATTATCAGTGCTGCGGCCTGCCTGTCAATTTTTATCTTCATCTCTTTAGCCATATCGAGTGTCCAGACCATTCTTTCCCTGGGCCAGCGAGGGAACGGGGCAGCTTTTAATATCCGGCACTTTTGAAGGGTCCGGGCAGGAAATACCCTAGCCGGGTCTGAATCAAAAACAAGCAGTATTGCGACAGAAGAATCAGTATCTACCATAGGATCAAGGTTTTCAGGAAAAGGTCCCAGCAGTGACGCTGAATCAACTATCACTATCCTGTTCTCCTCAAACAGTCCGCCGGACAAATTATCAGACAGGAGGGGGCTCCATTCCCCACCCTCCTGTCTTCCTGATACGGCATATCCTTTTTTTTCAAAATCAGCAACTGTCTCCTCCAGGAGGCGTCTCTGGGCAGTACCCGAGGCATAGATCAGGAGGAGAGAGGGCATCAGTCCTTCACCACTATGTTTACCAGCTTGCCTGGAACAGAAATTACCTTAATTAACTCTTTGCCCTCAATTCTTTTCTGAGTCTGCGGCCTTGATAGTATTTCCTTCTGGAAGTCTTCACGCGACAAGCCTGCCTTAACTGTAAACTGCTCTCGGACTTTACCGTTTATCTGGAGCACAACAGTTACCTCATCCTCTATCAGAGAGTCATGGTCCAATTCAAACCACTTCTCTACAGAGAGGAAGGTATCGTTTCCTATCATATGCCAGAGCTCTTCAGTAATATGCGGAGCAAAAGGCGAAAGGCAGGAGAGAAGAGTCTCAACACCCTCTCTCATCACAGCCCATGCTTCGGCATTGCCGGGCCTGAATGCGATCAGCGCGTTAGTAAGTTCCATGAGCCTTGCAACAGCAGTATTGAACTGGCGCTCTTCGCTAATATCCTTTGTTACCCTGTCAAGTGTGCTGTGAGTGATTCGTTTTATATCCCTTACGTCTGCTGCATCAATATCTTTCATCGGCACCCTGACCTTAGAGGCGGATGTGATCTCCTTCAGGTTTGCTTCAACAAGGCGCCAGACCCGTCCAAGGAAACGGTTAGCACCCTCTACTCCGCGCTCGGACCAGTCAAGATCTTTCTCAGGCGGCGAAGCAAAGAGGATAAAAAGCCTTGCCGTGTCAGCACCGTATTTTTTGATTATCTCGTCAGGGTCAACGACATTGCCAAGAGATTTGGACATCTTGGCACCGTCCTTTATGACCATTCCCTGGGTAAGGAGCCTCTTAAATGGTTCTCTCATATCCTTTGGAAGCAGGCCAAGGTCAGCACAGACCTTTGTAAAGAACCTTGCATAGATAAGATGCAGACATGCATGCTCTATACCGCCGATATACTGGTCGACATTCATCCAGTAAGCAGCGTCATCCTTATCAAAAGGCTGTTCTGTGTCCCATGGGGATGTATATCTGCTGAAGTACCACGAAGAACAGAAAAAAGTGTCCATTGTATCTGTTTCACGCCTTGCCGGCCTTCCGCAGACAGGACATGTCGTATTTATCCAGTCTTCACGGAGAGCAAGCGGATTTCCTCCGTTTTCAGGCATCTCAATATCAAGAGGAAGTTTAACAGGAAGCTGATCCTCAGGAACAGGCACTATACCGCAGTGATCGCAGTAGATCATAGGTATCGGAGTTCCCCAGTAGCGCTGTCTTGATATAAGCCAGTCCCTCAGCCTGAACTGAACTTCTTTCTTGCCCAGATTCTTTTTCTCGAACCATTCGCCTATCTTTTCGATCGCCTGGGGAGTAGGCAGGCCGTCAAACTCGCCGGAATTGCATGCTATGCCGTCAGCTTCGACAGAAGCCTGCATAGCCGCTCCGTCAGGGACAGGTCCGTCCACAGGTCTCACTACAGGAATTACCGGTATGCCGTATTTCCTTGCAAAGTCAAAGTCCCTCTGGTCGTGCGCAGGGACTCCCATTATAGCCCCGGTCCCATAATCAGTAAGAATATAGTCGGCTATCCAGATAGGAACTTTTTTGCCATTCACAGGATTGATCGCGTAGAAACCGGTCTCAATACCCTCTTTGTCAGTGCCTACCGCTGTTCGTTCTATCGCGCTGCGTGAAGACATCCTCTTTGCAAAAGCCCTGAGCTCTTCAGCTTTGGCACCTCCGGTCTTTTCGGCAAAAGCCTCCACAAACGGATGCTCGGCTGCCATCGCAACAAACGTAACGCCGAAAATAGTATCGATCCTTGTAGTAAATGCTTCGATGCTCAGATCAGTATCTGCGATATCCATCTTGAAATGGACACCTTCAGATCTGCCTATCCAGTTTCTCTGCATAGTGACTACCCGTTCCGGCCATCCGTCAAGCTCGTCAAGGCAGTCTACAAGCTCCTGAGCATAGTCTGTTATCCTTATGAACCACTGTTCCAGACCTCTCTTGACTACAGGCGTACCGCAACGCCAGCAGACCCCTTCTCCTACGACCTGCTCGTTTGCAAGGACAGTCTTGCAGTCTTCACACCAGTTGACGGGAGCATGTTTACGGTAGACAAGTCCTTTTTTATAGAACTGGAGAAAGAGCCACTGGTTCCATTTGTAGTAATTTACATTGCATGTCTCTACCCTGCGTCTCCAGTCATAACTATAACCAGCCCGCTTGAGCTGCTGAGTCATATGTTCTATATTGCTCCATGTCCATTCAGCCGGAGGAAGTTTCATTTTTATAGCCGCGTTTTCAGCAGGCATCCCGAAAGCATCAAAACCCATCGGATATAAAACATTGTAACCCTGCATTCTGAGAAATCTTGCCAAAAGGTCCCCTATTGAATAATTGCGCAAGTGTCCCATATGAAGTGCTCCGCTTGGGTACGGAAACATTTCAAGACAGTAAAATTTTTCTTTGCTGCTGTCGGCCTCAACCTCAAAAACTTTTGCGTCGGCCCATTTTTTCTGCCATTTTGGTTCTATGGCACCAAAATCGTATGGCATCTATATCTCCTCCGTTGCTAAATATAATCGAAACAAATTATACATCAGGGTATTATATACTCCCTCCAATTGCAGAGCAATCTTTACCCTATCTTTATCGGCAAAGCACATAATTTGTTAATTTCTTTTATCAGATGCTGAGTTTTTCGAGATATCGGATATCACAAACGCAGCCCATAATTCAAAAGCATCTTTGAAGTTCCATGGATCCTTGCCCGTGAGCGAACGTATTTTTTTCAGCCTGTACTGCAGGCTGTTTCTGTGCATAGCAAGACTGTCCGCAACATTGCCGCTGGCAAAGGGAGATTCGCACCATGCAAGAAAGGTCTCTTTAATTTCTTCATAATCATTTCTGGACTCCAGACCTCTGAGCGTTCTTGATGCGTAATCCTCTCTCACACCGGCGGGAAGGGAATCAAGGAGAGACTCCCCCGTAAGTTTCTCAGACCTGAAAATACCTTCCACACCAAGCTGCCTAGCCAGTCTGAGGGAATTCCTTGCAGAGATCAGAGAGCGGGAGAGTCCATGCAGATCAAATCCAGGAAAGCCGATTGCAATATCGGCACAAATTCCTTTGCACTTTATGCTGTCAGTAAAATCCTTTGAAAGCATCTCTGCCGCTTCGTATATTTTTTCCTGATCTCTGTCCGAACTTGGTGAGAGAAGGACAGTAACCCTGTAATTTTCCTGCGGGCATATGACATTCCTGGGATTTGAAAAACTTGTTTTAGCCTCTCTAACCATTTTCTGAAAAGCTGACTCAGCTGCTTCATTTGACCATCTGCTCATCTCTAT